>NZ_JBNNJZ010000483.1:0-6288 GCF_050270335.1 Streptomyces sp. NPDC059900 | reverse complement strand
AGCCAGGGCGGCGGCCTACCCGCTGCTTGAACTCGCCAAGGTCATCGCGGGCGGCGCGAGCCAGCACGCGGGGCGCCGGCGTGTCGGTTGGCTTACTCGTCCCGGCCATCGGGCCATGCTACTGAGGATTTCGGTTCGGGGTGACGGTGATCCCGGCGGTGGGTGTATCCCGGTGTCGTGCGGTATCCCAATGGAGGCGGCCCGACCGCGAAGCAGCGCGCCCCACGGGAGCACGCAAGTGCGTTTGGGACCTGCCGAGTTGTTCAGTCCAGCCGCCCGGCCGCCCCGGCCGGGCTCCGGGGTTCAGACAGAGCTGAGAAGGGCCTGCGCCGCGCGTTTGGCTTGGGCGGCGACGCCGGGGATGCTCGCGGTGATGAACGAGCCGCCGCCGGCGAGGTCTCCGACCACATGCAGGCGCGGGTCGGCGGAAACCAGGCCGCCGCCCGGGTGCAGCGTGGCCAGTCCGGCACCGGTCAGGGACCGGACCAGGCGCCGAGCCGCGTCCGGCACCGATTGCGGCGCCGGGTTCACGGCGTTGATGACGGCGTGCGCGGTCAGTTGTGCGCCACGGGCTGCATGCACCCGGAACCGCCCGTTCGCCCGCTCGATCGCGCGGGCCCCGGCGACGATGGCCAGTTGGTCCGACTCCAAGAGCCGCATGAGGATGGCCGCGTTCACCGGGACCATCGGCGATGCCACACTGGCAGCGAGCCGGAGGTGGCGTCGCAGGCGCGCCCGATCGGCTTCGGACAGCAGGCGCCAGGCGTACGGGCCGACGGTGTGCGCCGCTTCCTGCAGCACTCGCCGGCCGATCCGCGGGTCGTCCACAGCGGCGAGCTGACGGCGCAGCCGACGGGCCGGATCCTCGGTCCCGGTGGCCATGAGCTCGGCCGCGAACGCGTCGAAGTCCTCGGCGGCGTCGGTTAGTTCGGCGCGCAGCAGCCCTATGAGGTCGTCGAGGGTGAGGTTCCCCGCGCGCTGCTGGTGCACCTGCGTGACGCGCTCCGCCGTGATGTGCCGCGGTCGGCGGTCAAGCGGGCGCTGCCAGACGTGCGGCAGCACGCCGCTGCGTGAGAGGAGCGCGATGCGCCCGGTATGCCCGCGTGCGGCCAGCGACACGACGACGTCCACGGCGGTCAGACCGCTGCCCACGATCGCCACGTCGTCGATTGCGCCCACGCCGTGGAGCGTTGCGGCCAGCGGATACGGGTCGGCCGTATACCCCGGGCTCCCGGTCAGGGCGTACGGGTCCGGCGGGCTCCCGCTGCCGACGCACAGCGCCACGTGGGTGGCCGGGTATGCGCGGCCGTTGTCGGCGCGCAGCGCGAGCCGGCCGCCGGCACCGGCGACCTCGGTGACGCGGGCTGCCTCGACGCGTACCTGCCGGCCCGATTCCTCCAGGGCCGCCACCGCATTCTGGGCGGTGTGCGCCAAGTAGTCGCCGTACAGGGCACGCGGGACCAGGGGGTGCCCCAGGAGCTGGTCGAGGTGTGCGGCGCCGCGCGTGCCCAGCCAGGCCGCGTAGTGGCCGAAGTCGCTGTGTCGTACGGACATGATGGCGGGCGGCGCGTTCACCACCACCGCATCCAGATCGGGCCCGTAGGGGCGTCCCCGCCACAGCTGCGGCGACGGCTCGAAGACGGTGATCGTGCCGGGCTCGGAGTCTTGCGCGGCGGCAAGCGCGTCCAGCAGGCCGACCGCTGCCGCGCCCCCTCCGATGATCGCGACGTCCATGCTCTTCCTCTCCACTGGTTTTGATGACCCTGACCTTCGCCGCCCCGGGGCGCTGGGCCCATCCCCCGCCCGCGGGCGACAATCTCGGCGCGACCCCCTCGGATGAGGGGTTGGTGGACGTCCGGGGAGCAGGCAGGCTGGGCACCGGAGGGGGGCACATGACCAACGAGGTAGTGGCCGAGGGTGAACGGGCCGCCGACGCCTACGAGTTGTTCGGCAGGGCCTCGGCCGGACTGCGGCGGCAGGTGCCGTTCGACGCGGCCGTGTGGACCGCGGCCGATCCGGAGACCGGCTTGATCACCGCGCCGATGCGGGTGGAGAACCTCGGCACTGGTGAGGGCTGTGCGGAGTACTGGAAAAGCGAGTTCCTGGAGGAGAACGTCCTGCCGTTCCGCGAGCTGGCCGGGGCGCCGGTGCCCGCGGCCGGGCTGCGTGCGGCGACCGGTGATCTGCCCGCACGCAGTTCCCGGTTCAGGCGTCTGCTGCTCGGCCAGGGCGTGTTCGACGAGCTGCGGGCCGTGCTGCGGATCGGTGACCGGCCGTGGGGTCTGGTGAGCCTGTTCCGTACCGCGGAGGCGTTCCGTGCGGAAGAGGTCACGCTGCTCGCCGGCCTGTCGCGTCCACTGGCCGAGCGGCTGCGCACGTTCGCACGGCCGCGTGAGGTGCCGCCCCGGCCGGGGCGGCCCGGGCCCGGCCTGATCCTCTTCGACGCGTCGGGCGAGGCCACGTCGGTCAACGACGAGGCGCGTGACCTGCTCGCCCATCTCCCGGCGGGGCCGTCCTTCCCCACGTCCCTGGGCCTGCGGCTGCCCATCTGGGTGATCGGCACGGCGCTGCAGGCGCGGGCGATCGCCGGCGGTCGCGACCACGGCGATGCCCGCGTACGCATCCGGACCACCGAGGGCCGGTGGTTGGCCTGCCATGCCTCCTGCCTCACCGCCGCCGGCGGCCGGCCGGGTCCGGTGGCGCTGGTCATCGAGCCCGCGGGCCCCGCCGACCTCGGGGCCCTTATCGCCCAGGCGTACGGGCTGACGCCGCGCGAGCTGCAGATCACCCAGCTGGTCGCCCGCGGTAGGACCACCAGCGAGATCGCCTCGACGCTGTTCATCTCCCCGCACACGGTCCGCGACCACCTGAAGACGATCTTCACGAAGGCCGGCGTGTCCACCCGGGGAGAGCTGACGGCCCGTCTTCTCACCGAGCACTGCTGGCCGATCGCGGAGGCAGGTCGGCGCTGACCGGCCCGCTGGGCTCCATCTCCGGCATCGCCGCACGCGCCCGGGCCGGCGCTCGCACCCGGGCCCCGGTCGGCGCATCCAATTGACCCTGCAGCGGTCCCAGGTTCTGACGAGGGGCGTCGCCCGTGTGATCGAAAAGCTGTAACCGTTCCCGCCCTTCGTGCGCGAGGAGATACCTTGAGGGCATGGAGTTAACGCTGCGGGTTGACGAGGTGGTCGGCGGAGAGTCCGAGGCGCTGTTTCGTTGGCTCCATCAGGAAGAGGAACTGCGCGGGCAGGCGCGGGTGACCGCCCGGGCGGCCGATATCCCCGGTGCAATGGGCGGCACCCTGGATGTAGTCGATGTCGTCCTCTCCAACGTCATCGCGCTCACGAGTCTGCTGGCGACGTTGCTGGCGTGGCGGTCCAGCCGCCCGAGCCCTGCTCCGGCTGTGCAATTGGAGGTGAACGGTGTGTCGGTGGTCGTGAACACCGATGATCCCGAAATCGTTCGGTCCCTGATCGAGACTCTGCAGAACGCCGGTTCACACCCGGACACTGCGCCGGACGGACCCGACTCCGCCCCGCCTTGTCCGTCTCTGAGTTAGGCCCGTGGCTGAGGTGCTCTCCCGCGGCGACACTTCCAGCGCAGTCCTGGTCGGGTGCCACCAGTTCGCCCATCTCGACGACCTACCCGCCGTCAAGAACAACCTCAACGGTCTGCAAGCGGCGCTGACCGACCCGACGATCTGGGGCATTCCGCGGGACAGAGTGAAGGTGCTGCATCAACCGGGCTCCGGCGACGACGTCGTGGATGCGGTGGCGAAGGCGGCGGACGCAGCCGACGACACTCTCGTCGTCTACTACTCGGGACACGGCCTGGTCGACCCGATCACCGGAGAGTTGTATATGGCTCTGCCCGGTTCGCGTATGCGCCCTCTGCTGGTGCAGCGGGCCCTGCGATTCGAATACCTCAGGCGCATCATCTCCGGCAGTAGCGCGAGGAAAAAGGTCGTCCTGTTCGACTGCTGTTTCAGCGGCCGGGTGATCGGCGCCATGTCGTCCGCGACGGACACCGCCGCCGACGACACCATGGTCGACGGTACGTGCGTCATCACCTCGGCGTCTCCGACCGCCCGATCTCTGGCCGTACCGGGCGAAGAATTCACCGCGTTCACCGGCGTACTGCTCGATATCCTGCGGGAGGGAGTGCCAGGAGCCGGTCCCTTCCTGCCCATGGAGACCGTCTTCCACGCCGCCCGCAGTCAACTCGTCTCCCGGTCGTTCCCGTCGCCGCAGCAGAGCATTCGCAACACCGCAGGGCGGATCTGTATCGCCCGCAACCGTGCGCCAACGGTGGCGCCCGGTCCCGGTACACAGGAGAGCCTGCCTCCCGGCGAGCAAGCGACTCCGCCGGCGCCGCCCGTCGAGGGCCCGGAGGGCCTGGCCACCGCCCAGGTGCGCATCTACTCGGCCGCCGGCGACGTCCTTGGATCCGGGCTCCTGCTGTCCCATGACATCGTGTGCACATCCGCGCACACCCTGGACGCAGCGTCAGGCGTGCCGCGTGACGGTGACGAGGTGCCGGGGCGTGCTGTGGCTCTGGATTTCCCCCTGCTGCCGGGGACGCCCGGGGCGCGGGCCCGCGTCGTGTCCTGGCCGCAAGACGAGTCGAACGTGGCGCTGTTGCGGCTCGACACGCCCGTCGCGGGCAGTGGGCCGGCGCCACTGGCCAGGGGCCGCCTTCTTGCCCACGGAGCAAAGTTTCGAGCGTTTGGCTTCCCCCGCCCCCGCCATGACGGCCTGTGGGTCTCCGGCGAGTTTCACAGGCCCACCGGACCAGGACTGATACCGGCAGACACCGTTCCGCCGTCCGGCATGGGCCGTGGCTTCAGCGGGGCGCCCGTCTGGAACGAGACAGAGGGCGGTGTGGCCGGGATCGTCATGGCCGTGCAACCTGACGGAACCCGCGTTTTCGTCCTGCAGACGCCAAGCCTCACGGACGAACGGGACCGGTTCGCCAGGGACGCCCGACGAGCAGATCGCGCCACCTGGGCCGAGCAAGCACAGGCCCGACGACGGGAACGGTCAAGGACGAGAGCAACAGGTCTCCTGACGCAGGCAGCCACGGTCTGTCGCCGCCTCTCCGCCCCGGACAAACAGGTGCAGCAACTCACCAACGTGATCGCGGCTGCCGTCAGCTTCGACGTCGACGTCGCCCGAGGGCTCTGCCAGGTGCTGGAGCGATCTGCCGCGCTGCTCCAGGACCACCTGGCGCAAGTACGGGCACTCGCCAGGGCCGCTGACTTACTCGCGCTTGCCGACGGCCAGTACGCGACCCTCGTCGCCGGGCGCGCCGAGGCGCTGGCCCAAGAGATCCTAGGACTGCGCGTGCGGAGAAAACGCCGACTGGCCCTGTATGCGGCCGCGTCCGGCTTCGCCCGGATCGACCCCCGCCGGGCTGAGTCGATCATCGCCGGACTGGGAACTGCGCAGGACGCCGAAGTTTCGGTTCTCAGTGTCGTGCTGAAGTCCATGGCCACCGCCGATCCGGACCGCGCGGAGAGAATCGCCCGCAGCCTGCCCCTGAAGCACCACGCGCACGCCGAGCAGGTGCTGGCCAAGGTCGCCGTCGTCATCAGGCCGCACCAGCCCGACCGAGCCCACGAACTGGTCGAGGGCATCAGCGACCCCGATACACGGATGAACGCACTGATCGGTATGCCCCAGTCACTCGCCCGCACCGACCCGGAGCGAGCCGAACACATCGCGCTGAGCTTGGCGACCCAAGGCTTTCGAAGCAGATCTCTCAGCGAACTCGTCGATGCACTGGCCCCCAGGGATCCGCACCGGGCCGAACGCATAGCCCGCGCGATCCCCATGGCCACAGCTCGAACCAGGGCATTGGAGTCGGTCCTCAAAGCGATGAGTCGCCACGACACGCATCGCGCCGAGCACATCGCACGGACTCTCCCGGCCCCGGACGAGCGCGACGATGCGCTCCATACACTGGTCAGGCGACTGGCGTCGACAGACCCGGACCGTGCCGAAGCCATCGCCCGCGGCTTTAGCGACGCCGAGGACATCGCCAGGGCGCTGCTGTGCATGGTTAGCGAACTCCGCCAATCCGTGCCCGAAGCCGCCGCACAGATCGCTCTGAGCATGCCGGGCAGCGAGCCACAGCGCCGGGCCACGGCGCTGGCGCTGACCGCACAGGAACTCCTCTGGCAGGCTCCCGGCCACGCCCGTCGACTGGTCCGCGAAGCCGAACACAGTGCCCGGTCCATCACTGACCCCGAAGATCGTGACCTGGCCTACTCCGCCTGCGCTGTGGCAC
>NZ_JBNNJZ010000482.1:0-6296 GCF_050270335.1 Streptomyces sp. NPDC059900 | reverse complement strand
GCCCGGCCCTTACGAGGGCCGGGCTACGCCCGTTCCCGCCTTGTCACAAGGCCGCGCCCGTGTGTGCGTCCTCGGCACGGCGTTTTGCCGCAAGTCATGCGGATCGTACGGCCTGTGACGCTCCCGTATGCCACCGCCGGTGGCAACGTCGGTGATGGTGCCGGGGAGCCGGTTGCGGGCGGACTGGCTCATGAGAAGACGCTTCACCCGGGCCCCACCAGGGTCCGGCCGTGCGAGGGGTGACCGGGCCCCCCTTTCTTCGCCGAGGGCTATCCGAAGGTGAAGGCATAGCCCTGGACTCCGGGGGCCATCCGCAGTTCGAGTTCCGCCCGGGCCGGGGTGTCCCCGTCGACCAGGGAGTACAGGGACGGGGTGCCGTGCACCTGCACCGTCTTTGTGGCCTTGCCGTCGACCAGGACCGTCACCGGGCCTTCGCCGGCCATGACCAGGTTGACGTTCTTGGCCCGGTAGGTGAAGGCCAGCCGGGCGTCCTTGCCCGCGGTGAAGTGGTCGTATCCGGCCGTCCAGGTGCCGTCCAGGGAGAGGGAGTTGAGGGGGATCTCGGCCGGGAAGCGGTAGGTGGCCGCCTTGTCCTCGACCAGGGGGGTGCCGACGTAGCCGCGGATGCGCAGGTGGCTGAGGTAGGTCTCCGGGGTGCGTCCGGCGGTCAGGTCGTCGGCCTTCTGGCCCGTCTTGGGCGGCAGTTGCACCTGCGGGTTCGCCTGCTTCAGGAGGGTGCGGATGAGGTCCTCGGTCTGGTCGTACTTGCCCTCGCCGAACTTGAAGTAGCGCACGGTGCCCTTGGCGTCGATGAGGTATTTGGCGGGCCAGTACCGGTTGCGGTAGTTGTCCCAGGTGGTCAGGTCGTTGTCGAGGGCGACCGGGTAGGTGACACCGAGCTTCTTGGCCTGGTCGGCGACGTTGCCCGCCTTCTTCTCGAAGGGGAACTCCGGCGAGTGCACGCCGATGACCTCGAGCCCGTAGGCCTTGTAGGCGGTGTTCCACGCCTTGATGTGCGGCAGGCTCCGCTGGCAATTGATGCAGGAGTACGTCCAGAAGTCGACCAGCACCACCTTGCCGCGCTGGGACGCCAGGTCCACCGGCGAGCCGCCGGGAGTGTTCAGCCACTTGGCGATGCCGTCGATGGCCGGTGCCTTGCCGCACGTCCGCAGTTCGTCGGCGCCGTCCTCGCACTTCGAGAGTTCTTTGTTGGAGTTGTTGTACAGCCCGGACAGTTGCTGGCGGGCGGTGTCGCTGTCCTCGATCTTCTTCCGGGCCGCCGAGGTGTAGTCGGGCAGGGCCCGCTGGATGGCGTCGGTGACATTGAAAGCGAGCGCGAATGCCAGGACGACCATCAGCAGGCCGGCGCCGATGCGCAGTTTGCGGGCCCGGGTGCGAAACGCCGCCACCCGTTCGGCCACCCGCCGCCCGGCCAGGGCGAAGACCAGCAGCGGGATCGCGGTGCCGGCGGCGAACGCGACCGTCAGCGCGACGATGTCCCCGTTGATCTCGCCCCGCGCCCCGGCCACCGTGATCGCGGCAAGGACCGGCCCGGCGCAGGGGACGTAGAGCAGTCCCAGGCCGAGCCCCAGCGCGAAGGCGCTGCCCTCCTTGTTCACCTGCCGCTGCGGGATCCTCGCGAACGGCTTCTCCAGCAGCCGCTCGACGGGCGGGAAGATCAGGCCCAGGCCGATCAGGACCAGCAGGGCCAGTCCCACGTAACGCAGGAGGTCCTGCGGCAGGCCGAGCGCGGACAGCAGGGTCACGCCCAGCAGCGTGAAGAAGCTGAAGCTGATGACCAGGCCTGTCACCACCGCGTAGGGACGCCGGTTGCGCACGGCCGGGGGCTTGGGTGCGGCAGGGGCGACCAGGGTGTCACCGGGGACCGCTGGCTGCGGGGCTGTCGCGGGCTTCCCGGCCGCAGGCCCGTCGGCTTCGTTGCCCGGCCCTCCGGCCAGGAAGACGACCGGCAGGACGGGCAGGATGCACGGCGACACCGCTGTGATCAAACCACCGAGCAGCCCGATCAAGATCAAGGTGAGCATGGGGAGCACCCTCCGCCGCAGGAGACCGGTGTGCCCGCTCTCCTCACTGGTGATTCGGAGCACCGCTCGGGCCGGATTGGCCCCACCAGTGGCTCAGGTGCACCCCTGCCCCGCCGCCTCGCCTGTCGGCGGGAGTCCCGCGGCCGGCACCCGCCGGGCCCGCACCCCGGTCAGGGGTACGGGCCCTCAGGCTGCCGCATCAGGCGGTGGCGAGAGAGACCTCGGTCGACTTCACAAGGATCTGCACCTCGGAGCCCTGCAACCCTCCTCCCCAACTGCGGCACGAGTTGGGCTAGATGTCCCGACTCGTGCGGGACGGCCACAGGGCCCAAAGGTCTGTTTTCTGCTTCCCCTGTGCGGGGCAGAGTTGACCGCCACCGACGCGGAAGTAGCGTGATCACATGGAACAGCGCATCACTCTGGTCACCCTGGGAGTCTCCGATCTCGCCCGCGCCAAGGGCTTCTACGAGGCGCTGGGCTGGCGGGGGCAAGAAGTCGAGGAGACCGTCTTCTTCCAGGCCGGGGGTCTGGGGCTCGTCCTGTGGGACCGCGGCAAGCTTGCGCAGGACTGCGGCCTGGCAGCCGGGCCGGCGGCCGGTTTCGGCGGGATCGCCCTGGCCCACAACGTCCGTTCCGAGGCGGAAGTCGATGCCCTGCTCGCTGTGGTGGAGCAGGCCGGCGGGACCATCACCAAGCCCGCCGCCGTCAACGCCATCGGGTTCTACTCCAGCGCCTTCACCGATCCCGACGGACATGCCTGGGAGATCGCGCACAATCCCGGTTTCCCCCTCGCCGAGGACGGCTCGCTGACTCTTCCCGATTTCGGCGGCCTCTAGAGCTGCGGATCGCCCACCAGCAGCTCCGCCGGCTCCTGCGGCCGGCTCGAGGCCAAGCCGGTCCGCCCCACTGAGCGCGTACGCCGGGCCGCACCCGCATTCCCTTGGCAGCACGCTGAAGATCCCAAAGGTGCGGTCCTGCCCCTTGCCCCCGGCCGAGGGTGCGGCCCGTGGTGCCCGGCGTAAAATGGAGGCACGGCAATGTGCACGACGGCGTATCCCGATCATGAACGCACGTATCGAGGACTACGCCCTCATCGGTGACCTGGAGTCCGCTGCCATGCTCGGCAGGGACGGGTCGATCGACTGGCTCTGTTTGCCGCGCTTCGACTCCCCGGCATGCTTCGCCGCGCTGCTCGGCACGGCTGACCATGGGTTCTGGCGCGTTTCCCCCGCGGGAGCCGGGCCGTGTGCCCGGCGCGCCTACCGCCAGGACACCCTGGTCATGGATTCCTACTGGGAGTGCCCGACCGGTGCCGTACGTGTCACGGACTTCATGCCGCCCCGCGCGCAGCTTCCCTGCATCGTGCGTCTCGTCGAAGGACTGTCCGGCGCCGTCTCCATGCGCAGTGAACTGCGGCCGCGCTTCAACCAGGGACGTGTCCTGCCGTGGGTGCGAGCGCACGAGCACTGCACGGTCGCCGTGGCCGGGCCGGATTCCCTCTGGCTGAGCTGTGACGGCCCGACGCAGATCCGCGGCGGCTCCGCCGTTGCGGACTTCACCGTCCTGGCGGGTCAGCGCCTCACGCTGCAACTGGTCTGGGCGCCCTCGCATCTGCCCCAGCCGCCACAGCCGCTGGGCGTCCCCGCGGAGACAGCGCTGAAGGCGACCGGCGACTTCTGGCGGTCCTGGACCGCTCGGTGCCGCTACCAGGGCCCCTGGCGGGAGGCCGTCACACGTTCACTGATCACGCTGAAGGCACTCACCTACGCACCGACCGGCGGAATCGTCGCGGCACCGACCACTTCGCTCCCTGAGTGCGTGGGCGGCGGACGCAACTGGGACTACCGGTTCTGCTGGCTGCGCGACTCCACACTGACCTTGTCCGCCCTTCTGCGCAGCGGATATCGCGACGAGGCGACAGCCTGGCTCGAGTGGCTGGTGCGGGCCGTGGCAGGTGACCCGGCCGATCTGCAGGCGGTGTACGGGGTGGAGGGACAACGAAGGCTGCCGGAGGCCGAGGCGCCGTGGCTGCCCGGCTACGAGGGTTCGCGGCCCGTCCGGTTCGGGAACGCGGCGGCCGGCCAGCTGCAACTCGACGTCTACGGCGAGGTTCTCGACACGCTCTACCTGTCGCTGCGGGCGGGGATTCCGATGCAGCCCCGGCTGTGGAGCCTGGTGGAATCCTTGATGAGCCATCTGCGGGACCACTGGCGTGAGCCGGACCAGGGCCTGTGGGAAGTCAGAGGCGGCAGACGACAGTTCGTACACTCCAAGGTCATGTCGTGGGTCGCCGCCGACCGTGCCCTGCGGATGGGCGAGATCCTCGGCAGGAACGAATCCGCCGAGCAGTGGCGCGCGATGCGCGACGCCGTACACCAAGAGGTGTGCCGTGAAGGCTGGGACCAGCAACAGCGGTCGTTCGTGCAGTCCTACGGATCACCCGCCCTGGACGCGTCGGCCCTGCTGATCCCCAAGGTCGGCTTCCTGCCCGCCGGCGACCCGCGTGTGCGCGACACCGTCCGGGCGATGAAGGCCCTGGACCGGCACGGATTCGTGCGCCGGTACGCGGACGACAGCCGGGCCACGCCCGGTGTGGACGGCATGCGCGGGTCCGAGGGCACGTTCGTGGCGTGCTCCCTTTGGTATGCCGACGCGCTGGCGGCGACGGGGCACCCCGGGCCGGCGCGGGAGGCCTTCGAGCGTGTCCTGGACGTGCGCAACGACGTGGGGCTGCTCGCCGAACAGTGGGACCCGGACGGGCGTCGCCAACTGGGCAACGCGCCGCAGGCGTTCAGCCACATCGCGCTGGTGGAGACGGCGTTCGCGTTGCAGGAGGCCGGTGTATGAGCGGCGCGGTCAGGTTCCGGGCCTGGCCGCCGTCAGGAGCACCATTCCGGAGTCGCCGTAGTCCGGCAGCGTCGGGTCGGCGTCGATCCTGGTGACCACCAGGCGCTCGGTGACGGGGGCGAACACCCGGGTGACGATGGCAGGGTCGACCGGGCAGCCGGGCCACCGCGAGGCGGGCCCGATGCGGTAGGTGGGCATGTTCTCCATGAAGGCCGCGACGAGGTGCCCGCCCGGTACCACGGAGCCTGCGAAGCGGTGGCAGAAGTCGGTGAACTCAGTGAAGTCCTCGGTGACGCCTTCGGCGACGAAGTTCATCGACGCGATGTCGTAGGTGCCGGGCTCCAGCGCCCGGATGTCGCCGTGGATGACGCGCACCGCCTCGAGCGACTGTGCGAGCGTCGTCGGCACACCGGGGTTGAGACGCCGGCACAGGGCGTGGAAGGGCAACCAGCTCTCGTCCGGGGCTTGTCCGAGTTGGCGGGCGAGGTAGGCCACGCCTGCGGCGCTCGCTTCGACGGCGTCGATGCGGCGGCTCGCGGCGGCGGCAAGGATCAGCGGGTAGAGGTTGGGACCGGCCCCGAATTCCAGGGAGCACCCGGCGCTTCCCGGCTCGAACTGCCGGTAGAAGGCGGAGTGGTGGGCGATGACCGCGGCATCGGAGGGATGCAGCTCGCGGTAGTTCTCGCCGAGGTAGTCCTGGACGGGCCAGCTGTCCCAGTCCACGTCGTCGTTGCGGGTCGGAGCCATCGGTGTCAGCTCCCCGGTCGCAGCGGAAAGCGTTCGACCAGGCGTGTGAGGGCGGCGTTGAGCCGGTCGATGTCGTCGTCGGAGTTCAGGGCGGTGATCTGCACGCGGAATCCGACCCGGTCGTGCGGTACCAGCGGATAGGCCGCCAGGGTCACATAGATGCCCTGTTCCCACAGGAAGCCGGCCACGGCATCCAGGTCCGATCCGTCGACCAGGGGGATCTCCACGATCGGCAGCCGGTCGCGGTCGAGGGTCGCCAGGCCGAGCCCGGCCACGTGATCGAGGACCCGGACGGTCTTGCGGTATAGATCGGCGCGGATGGCCTCCCCGCGCCGGTCGTTGACCTCCATACCGGCGAGTGCGGTCGCCAGTGAGGCAGTGGGCGAGGGCCCGGAGTACAGGTAGGGGGCGGCGGTGACCTTCAAATGCTCCTTGAGCGCGGAGGGCAGCGCGAGGAAGGCGAGCAGCGACGAGTAGGCCTTGGAGAAGCCGCCGACGAGCACGATGTTGTCGTACGTCTCGCCGGTGTGCCGCACGACGCTGTTGCCGCGCATCCCGTACGGGCACGGCTCGGCGGCGCCGCGCTCCCCGATGACGCCGAAGCCGTGGGTGTCGTCGATGTACAGGGTCGCGTCCAGATCCCGGCACAGCCCGGCC
>NZ_JBNNJZ010000481.1:0-6300 GCF_050270335.1 Streptomyces sp. NPDC059900 | reverse complement strand
GCTCAGGGACGCTCTCGGCCAGGCCGTCCTGATGCTGGCCGCCGGGACCGCCCTGGGGACGGGGATCGCGGCCCTCGTCGGCTCCGCGATCAGCGGCGGCGACGTTCCCTTCGTCCTCGAACCGCAGACCGTCCTGTGGCCCGCCGCCGTGATGGTCGCCCTCGGGGCGCTCGGCGCGGGCCTGTCCGTCCGGCGGATCACCGCCGTCGATCCGCTGACCGCGCTGGGGAGTGCCCGATGAGTCTGACCCTCGAAGACATCACACTGACGTACGCGGACGGGGAAGGGCGCCTCACGGCACTCGACGGAGTCGGGCTCGACGTCCCCGCCGGGACGCTGACGGCGATCGTCGGCCCGTCCGGCTCCGGGAAGTCCAGCCTGCTCGCGGTGGCGGCGACCCTGGTGACCCCCGACCGGGGTCGGGTGGTCGTCGGCGGCACGGAAACGGGGGCGCTTTCGGCCGCCGAGCGGGCGGAGTTGCGGCGGCGCAGGATGGGGATCGTCTTCCAGCAGCCGAATCTCCTCGCGTCCCTGACCGCGCTCGAACAGGTGGAGCTGATGGCGCGTATCGACGGGCGTGGACGCTCGGGTGCCGCCAGGGAGCGGGCCCGGGACCTGCTGGCCGCGGTGGGCCTGGCCGACCTCGCCCATCGCCGCCCGCATCAGCTGTCGGGCGGGCAGCGCCAGCGGATCGGCATCGCCAGGGCCCTGATGAACGTCCCCGCGGTACTCCTGGTCGACGAGCCGACCAGCGCCCTCGACCACGAACGGGGCACGGCGGTACTCGACCTCCTCGGCCGCCTCACCCGGGAGCGCAACACGGCAACGGTCCTGGTCACCCACGACCACGCCCACCTGACGATCGCGGACCGGGTACTGGAACTACGGGACGGAAGGCCGCTCACCCCACCCAGAACTCCCGGCCCGCCCGGCGCTGACGGATTCCAGCGATCCGCCGCCGGCTAACCCCGGGCGCCGGATGATTCCGGCCGCCTGGCGCTGCCGGGTTCCAGCGGTTCAGGCACTGAGATGCTCCCGGCCCGTCGGGGCTCCGCATGATTCCGGCCGTCCGACGCCCGACGGTTCCAGCCCGGCGGGCGCTCGGTTTTCCGGCCCGCCCGGAGCTGGATAGTTCCAGCCCGCCGGGCGCACGGTGACCCCATACCGCCAAGGGCTTGTTAATGGCGACCGGTCGGGCACTCGATCTCCCAGCCCGGCCGGCACTCGGCAATTCTGGCCGCCCGGCGCTGGGCAGTTCCGGCCGTCCGGCGCTGGGCAGTTCCAGCCCGTCCGGCACTGGGTAGTTCCAGCCCGTCCGGCGCTGGGCAGTTCCAGCCCGTCCGGCGCTGGATAGTTCCAGCCCGTCCGGCGTTTGAGGACGAACCCGGCGAAGCCGGTGATCAACGCCGCGCAGAAGCTTTCAGCCCGTCCGGCGCTTGAGGACGAACTCGGCGGAGCCGGTGATTAAACGCCGCCCAAGGCCCAGGGGCCAGTCAACGCTCGAGGCCAGGCGCCCCGAAAAGCTCTACCGCTCCCCGAACCGCCGCAAGCCCCGCGGCCAGCGCGCTGACGGAACCGATCGCCCCCGCGACAAGCAGCAGCGACCGCCGCAACCTCCGCACCTCCGGCGCCCCGCTCAGCGCCATCGCGGCCAGCGCCGCCAGCTCGTCCTCGGCTATGCCCCGGTCGGGGAACTCGACCGGGTGCGCGGCGAGCTCACGGCGCAGCCGCGACACCGCGGCGTCCAGCTCCGCGACTCGCGGGTCCTCATCACTGCCGGCCACTAGCCTCTGCCCCACACTCCGCAACACAGCTCTCCCCCTCGCACGACGACGTGCGCACGTTCTCGTCCAGCTCGTCCAGCTCATCCGGCGCATCCGGCTCAACCGGCACATCCGGCCTGTCCGGATCTCAACGTCCCCGTACGGCGTTGGTCAGACACCAGAGGGACGCGGGTCAGTAAACGCCACGGGAAGCGGGACGCGCCACTTTGTGGCCGGAACACACCGCCCCGATCGCGCGAGGCCCCGCCGCCTTTCGCGGCCGTGCGCACCTGGTGCGGTATGCAGGAGGCATGACGAACCCGATGATCGCCGGACTCCTCCTCGCCGCGGGCGGCGGGCGACGCCTCGGCGGCCGGCCCAAGGCCCTGCTCGACCACCAGGGGCGCCCCCTCGTCGAGCACGCGGTCCGCGTCCTGCGGGAGGGCGGCTGCACGCGCGTGCACGTGGTGCTCGGCGCGGACGCCGACGTCGTACGCGAGAAGGCCTCGCTCCCCGGCTGCGTACTGATCGACAACCCGGAGTGGACCGAGGGGATGGGTTCGTCGCTGCGGGCAGGCCTCGCCTCCCTGCGCGGCACCGACGCGAGCGCCGCACTCGTCTCGCTCGTCGACCAGCCGGGCATCGGCCCGGACGCGATAGCCCGCGTGTACGCCGCCCACCGCTCCCCCGCCACCCTCGCGGCCGCCGCGTACGACGGGGAGCGCGGCCACCCGGTGCTCTTCGGCGCGGACCACTGGGCGGGCATCGAGGCGAGCGCGGTGGGCGACCGCGGGGCGCGCGCCTATCTGAAGGAACACGCCGACGACATCACGCTCGTCGAGTGCGGCGACATCGCCCGGGCACACGACATCGACACGCCCGCCGACCTGATCCACCTTGAGTGACCGGCATGGCACTCAGCGACACGTTCTGTCGATGAGAAGAATCTCGACGTCAACAGACGATTGAACTTCCACTATGAGGAAACTAGTATCCACTGTTCAGAAGCACCCGTTCCCTCAAGTGGGGCCCACGGCCGTATCTCGGCTCCTGTGGCACTGAGTGTCACTGCGAATGCCCGGCGGTCGCCGCGCACCACCTGTGAAGCTCGCTGAAGGAAGTGACAGCTCATGTCCGCACCAGCGCAGTCCCCGCTGGCCATCGTCGACGCGGAGCCGCTGCCGCGGCAGGAAGAGGTCCTGACCGACGCGGCCCTCGCCTTTGTGGCAGAGCTGCACCGGCTCTTCACGCCGCGCCGTGACGAGCTCCTCACCCGCCGCTCCGAGCGCCGCGCCGAGATCGCGAGCACCTCCACGCTCGACTTCCTTCCCGAGACCGCGGCCATCCGCGCGGACGACTCCTGGAAGGTGGCCCCGGCACCGGCCGCCCTGAACGACCGCCGTGTCGAGATCACCGGGCCGACCGACCGCAAGATGACCATCAACGCCCTGAACTCGGGCGCCAAGGTCTGGCTCGCGGACTTCGAGGACGCCTCGGCGCCCACCTGGGAGAACGTGGTCCTGGGCCAGCTCAACCTCACCGACGCCTACGAGCGCCGCATCGACTTCACGGACGACCGCAGCGGCAAGTCGTACGCCCTCAAGGACGCCGGCGAGCTCGCCACCGTCGTCATGCGCCCGCGCGGCTGGCACCTGGACGAGCGGCACCTGCAGTTCGAGGGCACCCCGATCCCCGGCGCGCTCGTCGACTTCGGCCTGTACTTCTTCCACAACGCCAAGCGCCTCATCGAGCTCGGCAAGGGCCCGTACTTCTACCTCCCGAAGACGGAGTCGTACCTGGAGGCCCGCCTCTGGAACGACATCTTCGTCTTCGCGCAGGACTACGTCGGCGTCCCGCAGGGCACCGTCCGCGCCACGGTCCTCATCGAGACGATCACGGCCGCGTACGAGATGGAGGAGATCCTCTACGAGCTCCGCGACCACGCGTCGGGCCTGAACGCGGGCCGCTGGGACTACCTCTTCTCCATCGTCAAGAACTTCCGCGACGGCGGCTCGAAGTTCGTCCTGCCGGACCGCAACCTCGTGACGATGACGGCCCCCTTCATGCGGGCGTACACCGAACTCCTCGTCCGCACCTGCCACAAGCGCGGCGCGCACGCGATCGGCGGCATGGCCGCGTTCATCCCGTCCCGCAAGGACGCGGAGGTCAACAAGGTCGCCTTCGAGAAGGTCAAGAACGACAAGGACCGCGAGGCGGGCGACGGCTTCGACGGCTCCTGGGTCGCGCACCCGGACCTGGTCCCGATCGCCATGAAGTCCTTCGACGCGGTCCTGGGCGACAAGCCCAACCAGAAGGACCGTCTGCGCGAGGACGTCAAGGTCGCCCCCGGTGACCTGATCGCCATCGACTCCCTCGACGCGAAGCCCACGTACGACGGCCTGGTCAACGCCGTCCAGGTCGGCATCCGCTACATCGAGGCGTGGCTGCGGGGCCTGGGCGCCGTCGCCATCTTCAACCTCATGGAGGACGCGGCCACCGCCGAGATCTCGCGCTCGCAGATCTGGCAGTGGATCAACGCGGGCGTCGTCTTCGAGAACGGCAAGACCGCCACCGCGGACCTGGCCCGTGAGGTCGCCGCCGGTGAACTGGACGCCATCCGCGCCGAGATCGGCGAGGAGGCCTTCGCGGCCGGCAAGTGGCAGCAGGCCCACGACCTCCTCCTCCAGGTCTCCCTGGACGCGGACTACGCGGACTTCCTGACCCTCCCGGCGTACGAGCAGCTTCGCTGATTCCCGTACGCAGAGCATGACGAGGCCCCCGGCACCGCACAGCACCGGGGGCCTCGCCGTCAGCCGATGTGCCGCGACCAGTCCTGTTCGGCCGGCGGCTTCCCGTGCAGGTCGGGCACCCGCTTGAGCCAGGCGGGCCGCCCCCGCTCGGTGGCGGCAGCGCGCCGGGCGTCGGAGGCGGCCAGCTCGTCCCGGCCGGGAAAGTCCACCGGCAGCCAGGCCGCCGAGGCCCGCGCGCGGGCCAGCAAGAAGTCGACGTACGCCTCCCGCACCTGCCCGGGGGACCCGAAGCCCGGCTCATCGGCGAGCCACGCGTCCGGCACGAGGGCGGCGACCTCACGGAGCATGCCCTCGGTGACCAGGGGCGCCAGTTCCGCGTCGGCGGCGCGCGTGTCCGGCCCGTACACGCCGAGCGCGTGGTGCCGGAAGTCGTACGCCTTGTCGGGCGCCGTCGCGCCCCACCGGTGGTGGAAGACGAGCGCCGCCCCGTGGTCGATGAGCCACAGCTTCGGCGGCTGGAGGCCGAACGTGGGCCAGACCATAAGGTTCGAGCTGTGCACCGTGCGGTCGACGTTCGCCGTGAGGGCGTCGAGCCACACCACCTTGCCCGCCTCCAGCGGGTCCACGTCAAGGGCCTCGGGCGTGAAGTCCACGGCGCCCGGCAGGAGGTCCATGCCGAGGTTGAGCCCGGCGCTGGCGCGCAGCAGGTCCTGCACCTCCTGGTGCGGCTCCTCCGCCGCGACCGCCGGGTCGAAGTGGACCAGGACGAGCTCCGGGAAACGCAGGCCGAGACGGCGGGCCAGCTCGCCGACGATGATCTCCGCGACCAGCGCCTTGCGGCCCTGCGCGGAGCCGGTGAACTTCACGACGTACGTCCCCAGGTCGTCGGTCTCGACGACGCCGGGCACGGAGCCCCCGGTCCGCAGCGGGTTCACATACCGGACAGCAGTCACTTCTCGCAGCACACCGGCAACTGTATGCGGGCGGCGGCGCCGACCACGATCCGGTTTCGGCGGGTCAGGACGCGCGCAGGGCCTTCGCCAGGACGCTCTCGCCGGACACCTCGATCCGGCCCGCCTTCACCCCTTCGGCGACCGTGAGCGCGCCTTGGCCCACCGCGACACAGGTCTCCGCGTCCAGGGCCAGGAGCGCGTCGGGGGCTTCGGGGGCGGGCCCGTCGCCGTACGACTCCGTGCCGCCCCCCACCCGTACGTGGAACTCCCCCTCGTCCAGGCGGACCTGGACCACCCCTTCCGCCCCGAGCCCCGCGAGCCCCCGCAGCAGCGGCAGCGCGAACCAGTGGGCGCGGACCGCGTCCGTCGGAGCGCGCTCCTCCAGGGCGGGCGCGCCCCAGGAGGCGAGGGCCTTCAGGACGGGCAGCAACTGGCGGCCCCGATCGGTCAGTTCATAGACGTACACGGCCGACGGCGGGGGAAGGCGGCGGCGTGTCGTCAGGCCCTCGCGCTCCATGTCCTTGAGCCTGGACGCCAGGACGTCCGTGCTCACGCCCGGCAGATCGGCGTGCAGGTCGGTGTAGCGGCGGGGGCCGACCAGGAGCTCCCGGACGATCAGCAGGGTCCAGCGGTCGCCCACGGCGTCGAGGGCACGGGCGGCTGCGCAGTACTGGGCATAGCTTCGGCGAGTCCTGGGGGCAGGTGGCATGTGACCCATGCGGCACAGTCTATGCAAGTTGTTGGACTTTCCAAGCTCCAGCTTGGTAAAACCAAGTAACTCACGTCACGGGAGGCACAGCGCATGGAGTTCCGGCAGTCCAGCAAGCTCAGCGA
>NZ_JBNNJZ010000480.1:0-6330 GCF_050270335.1 Streptomyces sp. NPDC059900 | reverse complement strand
GCCCAACCCCCGTACGCCCGCACCCGGCATCGAGACGCGAGGGGACGTGTCGGTATTTCCGCCCGGAGCACAGCAAGCACCACTCCCCAGCCGAAGCAACAAAGCAGCCAGCACCCGATGGCGAGGACGGACATACCGACACGGCCCCGCACCCAACGACGAAGCAGCGCCACCGCACGCACGACGGCCCGCACCCGGAAGCGCTCGCGAGGGGACGTGTCGGTATTTCCGCCCGGAGCACGGCTCGCAACACTCCGGCCCCGAAGCAACCACGCGGCGCCCACCCGATGGCGAGGACGGACATACCGACACGGCCCCGCACCCACACACGAACCGACACCGCAGCACGCACGACGGCCCGCACCCGGCAACAAAACGCACCGGCACCCCCGCCCGGAGCACGGCAAGCGACACTCCCCCGCTGAAGCCGGACGCCAGTCCCCCGCCCAAACCGGACCAGCCGCTACTCCCCCCGAACATCCCGCCAAGCCGCAGGAACAGCCTCCGCCACATCATGCGCCCCCACCGGCGCCCCATCCGCCGCAAGCCGCCCCGCAAGGCCATGCAGATATGCCCCCACGGCCCCCGCGTCCAACGCCCCGAGCCCCGCCCCCAGCAACGCCCCGGCAAGCCCCGAGAGAACGTCACCGCTCCCCGCGGTGGCCAGCCACGGCGTCCCCGTCGGATTGACCCGCACCACCCCGCCCCCACCGGCGGCGGAAACCAGCGTCGTGGACCCCTTGAGCAGCACGGTCGCCCCGTACCGCCCCGCCAACTCCCGCACGGCGGCAAGGCGCCCCCGCTCGACCTCCTCCCGCGCGACCCCCAGCAGCGCCGCCGCCTCGCCCGCATGAGGCGTGAGCAAGGTAGGCGCGGCGCGCCCCCGCACCGCCGCCTCATCGGCGAGCCGCAGCCCGTCCGCGTCGATCAGCACGGGCACATCGGCGCCGATCACGTCCGCAAGCCGCTCGGAGTCGTCCCCCAGCCCCGGACCGACCACCCAGGCCTGCACCCGCCCCGCCTTGGACGGAGGCCCCGCGGACACCAGGGTCTCCGGGAACCGCGCGATGACAGCGTCCGCCGCATGCCCCACGTACCGCACGGCCCCCGCACCACCCCGCAGCGCACCGGCGACGCAGAGCACGGCGGCTCCGGGATACCGGGCGGACCCGGCGACGATCCCCACGACGCCCCGCCGGTACTTGTCGCTCTCCCCGGTCGGCATCGGAAGGAGCGAGGCCACATCGACGTACTGAAGCGCTTCGACCTCCCCCGCCGAAAAGCCCTCCCTCTCGGCAGATCCCCCGCCCCCGCCCCCGCCGGACCCCAGCACCACCCCGAGCCCGATGTCGACGAACCGCACGACCCCCGCGTACTCCCGCCCCGGATCCACCAACAGCCCCGGCTTGTACGCCCCGAACGTCACCGTCACGTCCGCCCGTACCGCCTCGCCGGCGACCTCCCCGCTGTCCGCGTCGACACCGCTCGGCAGGTCCACGGCGACGACCGCCGCCCCCGACTCACGTACAAGACCCGCCAGTCGGGAAGCCGGGGCCCGCAGCCCGCCCTTGCCGCCGATGCCCACGATCCCGTCCACCACCAGGTCAGCCCGCCCCAGGACCCCCTCGGCGCCTTCACCGGCGACGACCCGCCCCCCGGCCGCGCGGAAGGCCGCGAGCCCGCCCGCATGCACCCGTTCGGGCGAGAGCAGCACCGCGGAAACCCCCGCCCCGCGCCGGGCGAGCCGGGCCCCGGCGTACAGCGCGTCGCCGCCGTTGTCCCCGCTCCCCACGAGCAGCACGACCCGGGACCCATACACCCTGCCGAGCACCTCGGCACAGGCCACCGCGAGCCCCGCCGAGGCCCGCTGCATCAGGGCACCTTCCGGCACCTGGGCCATCAGCTCCCGCTCAGCGGCCCTGACCGTCTCCACCGAATACGCAGTACGCATGCCCCGAGTGTCACCCGGCGCCCACCCCGCAGCAATCAGCCCCCGGCCATCAGCCCTCGGCGATCACCACGGCGGAAGCCACCCCCGCGTCATGGCTGAGCGACACATGCCACGACCGCACCCCCAGCTCGGCGGCCCGCGCGGCCACCGTCCCCTTCACCCGCAGCCGCGGCTGCCCGCTCTCCTCGACGAACACCTCCGCGTCCGTCCACCGCAGCCCCGAAGGCGCCCCCAAAGCCTTGGCCAACGCTTCCTTGGCCGCGAACCGGGCCGCGAGCGAGGCGACCCCCCGCCGCTCCCCGCTCGGAAGCAGCAGCTCACGCTCCACGAAGAGCCGCCCCGCCATCCCGGACGTACGCGCGAGCGCCGCCTCGAACCGCTCGATCTCGGCCACGTCGATTCCGACCCCAATAATCACGGGCAGCAGCCTACGAGGCCGGGCACCACCACGGCTCAAGCCCCGCAGGGCGCCGCACCTTAACGGTTCAAGCCCCGCAGGGGGTGACGCACCCCACCCCCCGCCCCGTTCAAACAGCCGTAACAATGGACTGTGATCTCTTCGGTCTCCGTACCCCCGACGACCGCGCGGAGCGCCCACCGGCACCGGCCGGAGGCGACTCCCTACGTCGACCTCACCCGCACCGAGTGGAGCGCCCTGCGTGACAAGACGCCGCTCCCGCTGACCGCCGAGGAGCTGGAGAAGCTCCGCGGCCTGGGTGATGTCATCGACCTGGACGAGGTGCGGGACATCTATCTGCCGCTCTCCCGCCTCCTGAACCTCTACGTAGGCGCCACGGACGGCCTGCGCGGCGCGCTCAACACCTTCCTCGGCGAGAAGGGCTCCCAGTCGGGCACGCCCTTCGTCATAGGGGTCGCGGGCTCGGTGGCCGTCGGGAAGTCGACCGTCGCCCGCCTCCTCCAGGCCCTGCTCTCCCGCTGGCCCGAGCACCCGCGCGTGGAGCGCGTGACGACGGACGGCTTCCTGCTGCCCACCAGGGAGCTGGAGGCCCGCGGCCTGATGTCCAGGAAGGGCTTCCCGGAGTCGTACGACCGAAGGGCCCTGACCCGCTTCGTTGCGGACATCAAGGCGGGCAAGGACGAGGTGACGGCGCCCGTCTACTCCCACCTGATCTACGACATCGTGCCGGACCAGCGCCTCACCGTCCGGCGCCCCGACATCCTCATCGTCGAGGGCATCAACGTCCTCCAGCCGGCCCTTCCCGGCAAGGACGGCCGCACCCGCGTGGGCCTGGCCGACTACTTCGACTTCAGCGTGTACGTGGACGCCCGCGCCGAGGACATCGAGCGCTGGTACCTGAACCGCTTCAAGAAGCTGCGCGCCACGGCCTTCCAGGACCCGTCCTCGTACTTCCGCAAATACACCCAGGTCTCGGAGGAAGAGGCCCTGGACTACGCCCGTACGACCTGGCGCACGATCAACAAGCCCAACCTCCTGGAGAACGTGGCCCCCACGCGCGGCCGGGCCGCCCTGGTCATCCGCAAGGGCGAGGACCACAAGGTGCGGAAGCTGAGCCTGCGCAAGCTGTAGCCGCCCGCCGCCCGGATAGCCTGCGCGCATGCTGCATCTGCGCCTGATCACCCCGGCCGACACGACGGACGCCGTGGTGCGCCTGATCGAGAGAACGGTCGGCGCCACGCACCTGGCCGTCATGCCGGGCGCCGCCCGCGACCCCGCGGGCGACGTCGTGACGTGCGACGTCGCACGTGAGGCGGGCGACACGCTGATCAGGGAGCTGCGGACGCTCGGCATCGACGAGACGGGCTCGATCGCCCTGGAGAACATCGACCTGTCGCTGTCCTCGCGCGCGGACAGGGCGGAGGACGAAGCCCCTGGCGAGGGCTCCGACGCGGTCCTGTGGGAGCAGCTCTCCGACGTGACGCACGAGGAGTCGACGCTCTCGGTCACATACCTGGCATTCCTCACGATCGCCACGATGATCGCGGCCTGCGGCGTGGTCCTCGACAACGCAATCCTGATCGTGGGCGCGATGGCGGTGGGCCCCGAGTTCGGCCCGCTGGCGGGCTTCTGCACCGCACTCGTCCAGCGCGCCCCGAGACTGGCCATGCGCTCGCTGATCGCGCTGCTCGCGGGCTTCGCCGTGGCGATGGTGGTCACCGTCGGCTTCAGCTTCTTCATGGACGCGATGGACCTGTTCAGCGACGACGCCCTGAAGTCGGATCGCCCGAACACGAACTTCATCTACCGGCCCGACTGGTTCTCGTTCGTCGTGGCCGTCCTCGCGGGCGCGGCGGGCACGCTCTCGCTCACGTCCGCCAAGTCGGGCGCCCTGGTGGGCGTGGCGATCTCGGTGACGACGGTCCCGGCCGCCGCGAACGCGGCCGTCGCCTTCAGCTACGCGGAGTACAAGCAGGCCTGGGGCTCCACCGAGCAGCTCCTGCTCAACCTGCTGGGCATCATCCTGGCCGGCACGCTCACGCTGCTGGCCCAGAAGTTCTTCTGGGCCAGACAGCACGAACGTACGGCGAAGAAGCGCCCGGCCTGACCGGGCGCGGGCAACTTCCCTAGCCCAGGGCCGACTTCACCACGTCGGCGAGGCGGCTCGCCACGGACCTGGCCTGCTCGATGTCGGCGGCCTCGACCATGACGCGCACCAGCGGCTCCGTGCCGGACGAGCGCAGCAGCACCCGGCCCGTCGCGCCCAGCTCACGCTCGGCCTCGGCGACGGCGGCCGTCAGCTCGGCGGAGGTCGTGACCCGCGACTTGTCGACGTCGGGCACATTGATGAGGACCTGCGGAAGCCGCTCCATGACCCCGGCGAGCTCCGCGAGGCTGCGCCCGGTCTCGGCGACGCGCGCCGCGAGCAGCAGCCCGGTCAGCGTGCCGTCACCGGTGGTCGCGTGGTCCAGGACGATGACGTGCCCGGACTGCTCGCCGCCGAGGGCGAAGCCGTGCTCCTTCATCGACTCGAGGACGTAACGGTCGCCGACGGCGGTCTGCACCAGGGAGAGCCCTTCGCGCTCCATGGCGAGCTTGAAGCCGAGGTTCGACATGACCGTGGCGACCACGGTGTCCGAGCGCAGGGTGCCGTGCTCGCGCATGGCGAGCGCGAGGACGGCGAGGATCTGGTCGCCGTCGACCTCGGCGCCCGTGTGGTCCACGGCGAGGCAGCGGTCCGCGTCGCCGTCGTGCGCGACACCGAAGTCGGCGCCGTGCTCGACGACGGCGGCCTTGAGCAGGTCCAGGTGCGTGGACCCGCAGCCGTCGTTGATGTTCAGGCCGTCCGGCTTCGCGCCGATCGTGATGATCTCGGCACCGGCGCGCGCGAACGCCTCGGGCGAGACACGGGCGGCGGCGCCGTGCGCCTCGTCGAGGACGATCTTCAGTCCGTCGAGGCGGTTGGGCAGCACGCCCAGGAGATGCGCCACGTACTGGTCGAGACCCTGGTCGTACGTCCGCACACGGCCGACGCCCGCGCCCGTGGGGCGCTGCCAGGGAGCGCCGGTGCGGTGCTCCTCATACACGGACTCGATGCGGTCCTCCAGCTCGTCGGCCAGCTTGTGGCCGCCGCGCGCGAAGAACTTGATGCCGTTGTCCGGCATGGCGTTGTGGCTCGCGGAGAGCATCACGCCGAGGTCGGCGCCCAGCGCACCGGTGAGATGCGCCACCGCGGGGGTGGGCAGCACACCGACGAGCTGGACGTCCACGCCCGCGCTCGCGAGACCTGCGACCACCGCGGCCTCCAGGAATTCCCCCGACGCGCGGGGATCCCTGCCGACCACCGCGACCGGCCGATGGCCCTCGAACGTGCCCGCTTCGCCGAGCACATGAGCCGCCGCCACGGAGAGCCCGAGCGCGAGCTCGGCCGTCAGATCCGCGTTCGCGACGCCGCGCACGCCGTCCGTGCCGAAGAGTCGTCCCACTGCTGTCCTCCTCCAGGGTTTCCGATAGACGAACGCCCCGGCAGCACACAACGTGCCGCCGGGGCGAACGAACAGTACAAGCAGGCAGATTAGCGCTTGCTGTACTGGGGAGCCTTGCGGGCCTTCTTGAGACCGGCCTTCTTGCGCTCGACCGCACGGTCGTCACGCTTGAGGTAACCGGCCTTCTTGAGGGCGGCGCGGTTGTTGTCGACGTCGGCCTCGTTCAGCGCACGGGCGACACCGAGACGGAGCGCACCGGCCTGGCCGGAGACGCCGCCACCCGAGATGCGGGCGATGACGTCGTAGCGGTCGTCGAGCTCGAGCACCTTGAAGGGCTCGTTGACTTCCTGCTGGTGGACCTTGTTCGGGAAGTAGTCCTCGAGCGTGCGCCCGTTGACCTTCCACTTGCCGGTGCCCGGAACGATCCGGACGCGGGCGATGGCGTTCTTGCGACGGCCCAGGCCGGCGGCCGGCTG
>NZ_JBNNJZ010000479.1:0-6346 GCF_050270335.1 Streptomyces sp. NPDC059900 | reverse complement strand
GGTGTGGGGGGTGGGCACGGGACCTCCAAGGTGGGGGAGTTCGTCGTTCCGGTTGCTCTGCTGCTCTTCCGCGTACTGTTAGGAAGGTTTACTACCAGAGATTCGGGATGACGTATACCCGTCAATGAAGGGGGAGTTGACGATCTTGGAGGCCGTGCCTGCGGCCGGTTACCCCGCCTCGGACAGCCGTTCGCGCACCTGAACAGCGATTTTGTACGTGTCTCCGGTCGGCCGGACGGCGAGATTCCGCGGTGCGCGGATCCAGCCGTCCTCCAGGGCGAACCAGTCGATCGCCTTCGGCTCCCGGCCCTCGTCGAGCGCCGCCCGCAGCTCCTTGAAGTACGTCTCCCAGCGCAGCCGGTAGAGCCCGCCGACGAGTCCGGCCCACTCCCGGTTGGCGTAGTCGCGAAGCCCGGCGTCCGCCCCGGACCGCGTGCCCCACACGGTGAGCAGCGACAGCTGGTCGTACGCGAGCCGGTCCCGTTCCGTCGCGTCGGCGCCCCATGAGCGGGCGTCGGCGACCCAACGGCCCAGCAGATGGCGGGAGTCGGTGGCCACCAGCCCGTCGAGCAGATCCATCAGGCCGAGCCAGCTCCGGGCCAGCCGGCCGAAGCGGTCCGCGTCCCTCTCGTCGTACGCCTGCTTGATCCGGGGGAGGAGCACCCGGCTGCGGTTGGAGAGCGCCTGCCGCGCCACGTCGAGGAGGTCACGGCGGTAGGCGGAGGAGCCCCGCAACTCACGCCGTACGGCGAGAAGTTCGGTGAGCGCGGGCTCGAAGTCCGCCGGGTCGTACCGCAGGGCCTTCGGCGACCAGGCCGCCGCCGACTTCGCCGACAGGTCGGGCCGTGCGCCGAAGAGGCCGTCCGCGCCCTCGGCCCACTCGTCGGCGCGGGTCGTGCCGTACGCGGTGCGGCGCAGGACGTCCCAGGCTGCGGCCGCGTGCGGGTCGGCGGCTCCGTAGCGCGACACGGACCAGTCGGCGAACCAGTCCTTCAGGTCCAAGTCCCCTGTACGCCAGGCCAGTTCGGAGAAGAGCTCGAACGCGGCGGGGTTGTTGTCGGCCGCCTCCGGCATCAGGGAGATGCCGCGCTGCGTACTGCCGTCCTTGGTGCGCCACTTCTCGTACAGCGCCGCCCAGTCGGGGGTGTTCGCGCCGAGGGTCGTGTGTCCGCCGAAGTTCCAGATCGAGCCGAAGGTGTACGGGGTCGCGTTCCAGTCGGACTCGCGGTCGGTGACCTTCGGGAAGCGGTCGGAGAGGCCGTCGACCACCAGCATCCGGGACTTGTCGACGGCGTCCACGATCGCCTCGGGAGGATTGCTCTGCCAGCCGAGGATCACCCAGAGGGCGCCGGGGTGCGCGCTCCGGAGCGCCTTCTCGACGGCTTTCGCGGCGTCCGGGACCGGCACGTCACCCGGCTTTCCGCCCTCGTGGAGGAGATCCATCTTGTACATCGTCGAGGCACCGAACAGCTCGTCCTGGGTGCGGTAGAAAGCGGCGGCCACCTGCCCGAAGGCCTCGGTGCGCGGGTCGAGCCAGTCGGGCCGCGCGAAGCCGACCCAGTCGCCCTGCGGCACGGTCCGCGCGCCGGGGTTCCTCGCGGCGAAGCCGGGCGGGACCGTCCCGAAGTAGCCGGGGAGGACCGGAGTCATGCCGAGTTCGCGCAGCCGGTCCGCGATACGGCGCCCCAATGCGGCCCGCCGGTGCAGGAGTTGCCGTGATACCGGATACGGGAAGGCGGACATGTTCTGAAGCAGCCACCACGGCTGGTGCGCGGGGGCCGGAATCCACTCGCGCAACTCGCGCTCGGAGTAGCCGAACTCCTGGAACACGCGGTGGTAGAGGGCGTCGGCGCCGACGTACACGAGGACTTCGTTGTAGCCGTGCAGCGCGAGCACGTCGATCTCACGCTCCCAGTACGACCAGTCGTGGTACGCCCCCGTGTAGCCGTCGTTCGTGTCGTTGAGCACGAAGCGGTGCGGGGCGTTGGCGCGTCCGGTCAGCGGTTCGTCGAGGCCGGGGAGCCGGCCGGGCAGGTCGAGCTGGTCACCCGCCCAGGTGATGTTCGCGTGCGCGGCGTGCTTCAAGTAGTGCCGAAGTCCGGTGAGTTGCGCGGCGGGGGTCGGTCCGGCCACGGTGATGTGCCCGCGCCGCCCGGAAACCCGGAAGGAGTCCGCGGGGCCCGCGGCCGTGAACGTCAGCTGCTTCCAGTGTCCGGGCAGCAGACGCCGGGCGGCCCTGGCCGCGGGTGAATCGGAGGCGTCGGCGGGGGCGCCGTCGGCGGTGGAGCCGGAACAGGCGACGGCGGCGCCGGTCGTCGCGGCCATGGCGGTGAGGAACGTGCGGCGGGGCAGGGGCATGACGAGGGGATACCCTCCCGGTTCGGCGAATCCCGGGCGGGCGCCCGGTCGGTGCTGGACGCGGCACCACGATGAACCGCCCGCGGACCATGGTCAAGACGCCGCGTCGTGCCACCCCGGGACCGCCGAGTGCCCGACTCCGGTTCGTGGCCGCCGAGCGCCCGGCCCGGTCCGTGACTGCCGGGCACACCCGGCTCCGGTTGTCACCCGCCCGAGCGCCCGCCTCCGGTCCGGGACCGCCGCCGCCCCCAGTGCTAGCGTCGCCGGATGACCGCACCCCTGCCCGGCAGACCCACCCGCGCTTCCACCACGGGCCGCCCCCTGATGGCCGCCCTCGATCTGTTCGGGCGGCGCTGGAGCCTGCGGGTCGTGTGGGAGTTGCGGGGTGAGCCGTTGGGGTTCCGTGCGTTGCAGGAGCGGTGCGACGCGATGTCGTCCAGCGTGTTGCGCCAGCGCCTGACCGAACTGCTCGAAGCCCGTCTGGTGCGCCAGCTGCCCGACAGTTCCTACGCCCTGACCGACCTCGGACGCGAGGCCCACCAGGCCTTGCGCCCCCTGGACATGTGGGCCGAGCGCTGGGCGAGCGAGGTCAGCGCCGACTCGGCAGAGGGTCCGCGCTGAGCGCGTCGCGCATCAGCGAGACAGCGGCCTTCAGCGCGCTCAACGGCCTCAGTAGCAGTGTCGCCTCTGCCAACTGGCCCTGTGCGTCGACCTGTTGAACGAGCGCTCCGTACACGGACTCGTCGCCGACTTGCGCGGCGAAGGTCGTCACGCTGTGCTGCCCCTTGCCCTCCTGGCCGGGGTCGGTGAACTCCCGCAGCGGTTCGATCCCGGTCAGGCACTGCCCGATCTTCGCGAACAGGTGACCCACGTCGTCCCGTCCGCGGTAGTCCGCGACAGGGCTGTGGAAGACGACGTCCGGCGCGAGCGGGAGCCGGGTGCGGCCGGGTGTGCCAGGTGTGTCGGGTGCCAGTACCTCACGTACGTCCAGGCTCATCTGTATCGCCCCTCCTGACTGCCGACCCTTGAGCGCTTCGGTTTTAGAAGCAGTGCCTCGGAGCCTACTCCCGTCGTCGGGATTCCGCGTCGCAGTGGCCAGTCATCGGATCGATTTCCCGCAGCCAAGCCAACATCCGCTGCATCGGCCTCAGTTGAGCGCATTGACATCCGATGTA
Organism: Streptomyces sp. NPDC059900; assembly: GCF_050270335.1. NCBI lineage: Bacteria > Bacillati > Actinomycetota > Actinomycetes > Kitasatosporales > Streptomycetaceae > Streptomyces > Streptomyces sp. NPDC059900. The sequence goes on along the minus strand of NZ_JBNNJZ010000479.1, from coordinate 2,813 downwards.
TTGAACCCTACGTTCCCCAGCGACCCGTCAACCTCAGGGAGCCGCCCCCATGCGCACACCGTTCAGTCGCACCCGGCGAAGAGTCGCCGGGGTCGCCCTGCTCCTCGCCTCGGCCCTCGCCGCCACCGCCGTCCCCGCGGCGGTCGCGGCCCCGACGGAACCCCCCGCAGCCCCGGCCGCAACCTCGTCCAAAACCCTGTCCGCAGCCCCGGGAACCGACCACGCCACCGACGACCCCTTCACGTCGGACCGCACCAACTGGTGGCGGCAGGACCGCTTCGGCATGTTCATCCACTTCGGCGCGTACTCGAACCTGGAGGGCGAGTACAAGAAGGCCGACGGCTCGCTCTGCCGGGACGCCGAGTGGATCCAGCGCCAGTGCGACATCCCCAAGGCCGAGTACGAGAAGCAGGCCGCCGCCTTCAACCCCGCCGACTTCGACGCGAAGGCCGTGGTCAAGGCGGCCAAGGACGCCGGGATGCGCTACATCGTCATCACCTCGAAGCACCACGAGGGGTACGCGATGTGGCCCACGAAGGTCAACGACTGGAACCTGCGCGACCACTCCTCCTTCGACAAGAAGCGCGACATCCTCGCCGAGCTGAAGAAGGCGTCCGACGAAGCGGGCATCAAGCTCGGCTTCTACTACTCGATCTGGGACTGGCACGACCCGGACTTCCCGGACCCCGCCACCTTCCCGAAGTACGAGAAGCGGATGCGCGCCCAGCTCAAGGAGCTGGTCGACACCTACGACCCCGCCCTGCTCTGGTTCGACGGCGAGTGGGACACGGACAAGCCGCACAACCCCTGGACGGCGAAGGACGGCGAGAAGCTGGAGGCCTACCTCCGCGACCTCGACCCGGACCTGATCATCAACAACCGCGTCGGCAAGCGCCGCGTGGTCGACGGCGACTACGGCACCCCCGAGCAGGAGATCCCCGGCGCCCCGGTCGACGGCCAGCTCTGGGAGTCCTGCATGACCCTCAACGGCCACTGGGGCTTCGCCCGCTACGACACGGACTGGAAGTCGCCGGCCACCCTGGTCAGGAACCTCCTGTCCACCACGTCCCGCAGCGGCAACTATCTCCTGAACGTCGGCCCCGACGCCCGCGGCCGGGTCCCGCAGTCCTCCGTCGACCGCCTGAAGCAGACGGGCGACTGGCTGCGTACGGCCGGCCAGGGCAACGCGGTGTTCGGCGCGCGCTACGGCGGTCTCGTCGAGGAGCCGTCCTGGGGCTCGGTCAGCCGCAAGGGCGACAAGCTGTACGCGGCGGTCAACCAGTGGCCCGCGTCCGGCGCCGCCCTGCACCTGAAGGCGCGCACGGACTTCGGGGTCACGGCGGCGCGCGTGCTCGGCAGCGACCAGAAGGTGACCGTCACCAAGTCCGGCGACGGCATCGACCTGCGCCCGTCCGGCGCCGCCACCAATGACATCGCCACAGTCATCGAGCTTACGGTCGACCCGGGCCCGACGGCCCGCCCCGGCAAGGGCAAGGGCCTTAAGCAGGAGATCTTCGACAACGCGGACCTGAGCGGCACCCCGAAGATCACCCGCACCGACCGCGCCCTCAACCACGCCTGGAAGTACGAGGGGTCACCGGCGGCGAGCATCCCCTCCGACAGGTTCAGCATCCGCTGGACCGGCAGTCTCGAACCGCGCCGCTCGGAGACGTACACGCTGACGACCGTCTCGGACGACATGGCGCGGGTGTGGATCGACGGCAAGCTGGTCATCGACTCGTGGACGCCGCACGAACCGAAGCTCGACAAGGCCGCCGTAGCCCTCACCGCGGGCAAGCGGCACTCGATCAAGGTCGAGTACGCGGAACAGACCGGCGAGGCCCACCTCAAGCTGCTCTGGTCCAGCCCCGGCCAGGAGCAGCAGATCGTACCGGCGGCGCAGCTGTACGCACGCTGAGCGGACCCCCCCGGCACCGCCGGCCGGGCGATTCGGGCCCCAAGTCCTGGGAAGTCGGGACTTGGGGCCCCTGTCGCGAGGACCAATGGCGAGCGTTTTCCGTACTTCGGAATTGGCAGTGTTGATCGACGCAAGCTGGGCAGATGACCGGTCGTCGATCTTTGGCCCCCGGATCAGAGGCTCGACGACAGCCCATCACCGAACAAGAGAGTGACTGCACCGTGAGCGCGCCAGAAGCCCCCGAAATACCGGCACCGCCCGCTCCGGAGGCCATAGCCCGGCACCGCGCGCTCTTCCGCGCGGTCCACCGCCGCAAGAACCCGCGGCTGCGCCAGTCGGACATCACCGTCACCGAAGAGGCCCAGGTCAGGCGGGCCGTGAAGGCGACCGCCCTGGGCAACGCCATGGAGTGGTACGACTTCGGTGTCTACGCCTACCTCGCGGTGATCATCGGCAAGGAGTTCTTCCCCTCCGGCAACGACACCGCGCAGACCCTCTCCTCCCTGGCCACCTTTGCCGCGGCCTTCCTGGTGCGCCCCATCGGCGGCATGTTCTTCGGGCCGCTCGGCGACCGCGTCGGCCGCAAGAAGATCCTCGCGCTCACGATGATCATGATGTCGACGGCGACCCTCGCCATCGGTCTTATCCCCAGCTACGCCACCATCGGCGTCTGGGCCCCGATCCTCCTGGTCTTCTGCCGCATGGTGCAGGGCTTCTCCACCGGCGGTGAGTACGGCGGCGCCGCGACCTTCATCGCCGAGTACGCGCCCGACAAGCGGCGCGGATTCTGGGGCTCGTTCCTGGAGTTCGGCACCCTGATCGGCTACACCGTCGCCGCCGTCCTCGTCACCGCCCTGACCATGGGGCTCAGCGGCGGCGCCATGCAGTCCTGGGG
>NZ_JBNNJZ010000478.1:0-6349 GCF_050270335.1 Streptomyces sp. NPDC059900 | reverse complement strand
CCTGAATCTCCGCCAAGCCGTCACCCTGTGCGTCGCGCTCAGCCTGTGCGCGCTGCTCCTGGTGCCCGGCAACTTCCCCGGCCTGAGCGGCGACGCGCGGCTCACCCTCGGCGTGTTCGCCCTGGCGACCTGCGCGTGGATCGGTACGCCGATCGACGACACGTACATCGCGCTCGGCGCCGGGCTCGCGCTCACCGCGACCGGGGTGATCAGCAGCGACACGCTCTTCGGCACCCTCGGCGACGAGACGGTCTGGCTGCTCATCTGCGCCTTCGTGCTGGCTGCCGCGGTCGCCCGCAGCGGTCTCGCGGGCCGGGCGGCGGCCTTCCTCGTCAGCGGGGCACGCACCGTACGGCAGTTGACGCATCTGACCACGGCCGCCCTGGTCGTGACGGCGTTCGCGGTACCCGCCACGTCGGGCCGCGCCGCGCTCGCCCTGCCCGTCTTCCTCGCGCTCGCCAAGGTCCTCGCAGACCGGAAGCGACTGGTCGTGATGCTGGCGCTGCTGTTTCCGACCGTGATCCTTCTGTCCGCGGTCGCCACTCTGATCGGCGCGGGCGCACATCTGATCACGGTGTCCGTGCTGTGGGAGGCCACCGGGGACCGGATCGGCTTCACCCAGTGGATGCTGCTCGGCCTGCCGCTCGCCATCGCCTCCTCCCACCTGGCGGCGGAGGCCGTCCTCCTGACGACGACGCGGCGGGCGGACCGCAAGGGCCCCGTCCACATCACCGTCGAGCAACTCCAGGAGCACAGCGAGCAGCCGGTCTCCGGAGCCTGGGAGCCAGCCGAGACCCGCTGCGCCCTCCTCCTGGCCACGGTCGTCGCACTCTGGTGCAGCGAGCCCCTTCACCAGGTGCCGCCCGCGGTGGTCGCGCTGATCGGCGCGGTCGTCGCCTCCTCCCCCGCCCTGGGCACCGTACGTCTGAAGGACGCGCTCAAGACCGTGCCGTGGGCGCTGCTGCTCTTCATGGCGGCGACGATGGCGATGGGCGTCGCGCTCGCCGATTCGGGGGCGGCGAAGTGGCTGGTGGGCGGGGTTCCCCTCGATGTGCCGCCCTGGCTCTTCCTTGCCCTCGTCGTGGCGGTCAGCACGGCCGCGCACCTGGTCCTCCAGTCCCGCTCGGCCCGCTCGTCCGTCCTGGTCCCGCTGGTCGTCGCGGCGGCGGTCGGCGCGGGCGTCAACCCGGTCGCGGCGGCCCTGGCCTCCACGGCCGCCGCCGGCTTCTGCCACACCCTGCCCGCGTCCGCGAAGCCCGTCACGCTCTTCGCCGACATCCCCGGCACCCCCACCTACACCCCGCGCGACCTGCTGCGCCTCTCCGCGGTCCTGGCACCCCTGACCGCCGCCCTCGTCCTGCTCTTCGCCGTCACGCTCTGGCCGCTGCTCGGCGTGCCCGTCCGCTGATCCCGCCCGCACTGGAGACCCCATGCTGACCCGTTTCGCCATCGCCCCCAGCGGCTTCAAGGAGTCCCTGTCCGCGCAGTCCGCGGCCGAGGCGATCGCCGAAGGAGTACGCCGTGTCGTCCCGCACGCCGACACCGATCTGATCCCCCTGGTGGACGGCGGCGAAGGCACCGCCCGAGCCCTGGCCGCCACCGGCGGAGGGCGCCTGGTCGCGCTGCCCGCCACCGGCCCCGTCGGGCAGCGGATCGGCACGCACTTCGCGCTCCTGCCGGACGGCACGGCGGTCGTCGAGATGGCCGCAGTGGCCGGACTCTCGCTGGTCCCCCGCGATCTGCGCGACCCCGGTGCCACCACGACGTACGGCGTCGGCGAGCTGATCGGCGCCGCGCTGGACGCGGGCGCCCGCCGCGTCCTGGTGGGCTGCGGGGACTCCGGCACGTCGGACGGCGGCGCGGGGGCCCTGCAAGCGCTCGGCGCCCGGCTCCTGGACGCGGACGGCTGGGAACTCCCGCGCGGCGGCCGGGAGCTGACCCGCCTGAGCCGCATCGACCCCTCGGGCCTTGACCCGCGCCTGAAGGACGCCGAGATCCGCGTCGCCTGCAACCCCTTCAACGTCCTGACCGGCGAGCGCGGCGTGGCCCGCGTCTTCGGACCGCAGAAGGGCGCCACTGCCGCGCAGGTCGAACAGCTCGCGGCGGCTCTCGACCGCTGGGCACACGTCCTGACCCGCGACCTGCGCGCCACGACGGACCTCGCCCTCGGCCCCGGAACCGGCGCGTCCGGAGGCCTGGGAGCCGGTCTCGCGGCGCTCGGCGCCCGGCTCCTGCCCCGCTTCGACGTCCTGCTCGGCCACCTGGACCTGGACGCGCGCCTTGCCCGCGCCGACCTGGTCATCACCGCCGAGGGCGCCCTCGACCACCAGACGCCGCGCGGCAAGGTCCCCGCCGAAGTGGCCCGGCGCGCCAAGCGGTTCGGCCGTCCCGTCCTGGTCCTCGCGGGCACGATCGGCCAGGGTGCCCACCACGTACGGGCGGTGGGCGTGGACGCCTACAGCTCGATCCTGCCCGCGCCGGTCTCGCTGACCGAGGCGCTGGGGCGGGGCGGCGAGTTCCTCACCGACGCGACCGAGCGTGCGCTGCGGATGATCGTTCTGGGGGCACGTCTGAAAGGACGGGAGGGCAGGACGAGCAAGGCTCAGGCGGCGTTGGTGTCCGGCACGCAGCGCCCGTCCTCGGTGCGGTAGTTCCAGCGCGCGCCGTCCGCCACCAGCTCCTTGACGGCGCGCACGAAGCGCTCCACGTGCTCGTCGGGGGTGCCCGCGCCGAAGCTGACCCGGATCGCGTTCAGGGACTTCTCGCCGGGCGCGGCCTCGGGGGCACCGCACTCCCCCTGGGTCTGCGGGTCGCTGCCGAGCAGGGTGCGCACCAGCGGGTGGGCGCAGAACAGGCCGTCGCGTACGCCGATGCCGTACTCGGCGGAGAGCGCGGCGGCGAAGTGCGAGCTGTTCCAGCCGTCGACGACGAAGGAGATGACGCCGACGCGCGGCGCGTCGTCGCCGAAGAGCGAGAGCACCTTGACGGCGGGCACCTCGGCCAGGCCCTCGCGCACCTTGGCGATGAGCTGGTTCTCACGGGCGACGAGCGCGTCGAAGCCGGCCTCGGTCAGCGCCTTGCAGGCGGAGGCGATCGAGTACACGCCGATGACGTTCGGCGAACCGGCCTCGTGCCGCGCGGCGGTGTCGTGCCACTCGACGTCCACGCCGCCGCCTGCTTCCTTGGGGCGCCGCGCGACCTTGCGCGAGGCGCCGCCGCCCGCGAGGTAGGGCTCGGCCGCCTGGAGCCAGTCGGAGCGGCCCGCGAGGACGCCGGAGCCGAAGGGCGCGTACAGCTTGTGGCCGGAGAAGGCGACCCAGTCGACGTCGAGCTCGCTGATCGAGACGGGGTGGTGGGGCGCGAGCTGCGCGGCGTCCAGGACGATGCGAGCACCGTGCGCGTGGGCGGCGGCGGCGAGCTCCCTGACCGGCCACAGCTCACCGGTGACGTTCGAGGCGCCGGTCACGCAGACCAGGGCGGGCCCGTAGGGGTCGCGGTCGGCGAGGGCGCGCTCCAGGGTCTCGACGGCCTGCCCGGCGGTGCGCGGCGCGTTCAGGTACGTCACGCGGGCGTCGCGCCAGGGCAGCAGCGATGCGTGGTGCTCGGTCTCGAAGACGAAGACCTGGCAGTCGGCGGGCAGCGCCGCGGCCAGGAGATTCAGCGAGTCGGTGGTCGAACGCGTGAAGACGACCTGGTCGCTCTCGCGGCAGCCGAGGAACTCGGCGACGGTGACCCGGCTGTTCTCGAAGAGGTCGGTGGAGAGCTGCGAGAGGTACCCGGCACCGCGGTGCACGCTGCCGTAGTACGGCGCGTACGCGGCCACGTCGTCCCACACCCGCTGGAGTGCCGGGGCGCTCGCCGCGTAGTCGAGCGCCGCGTAGGTCACCTCGCCGCCGGTGACGAGCGGCACGGTGACGTCACGGCCGAGGACGGGCAGCGGGGCGGCACAGCAGGGGTCTGCGGACTCGGTGGCGGTGACCTCGGCGGTGGCGGTCAGCTCGGCGGTGGCGGTGGCGGGGCGTGCGGACATGGCGAAATCTCCCTGCGAGCAAGACGGAACAGCTGCGTAAGATCCCGTGCGGCAGCACAACTGCTGCTCCGCGTACGGGTGTTGCCTCGACGCGCGGCGCTCTTGGCCGGGCGGAGGGGGTACTGCGAACGGGGCCGGAGGCCCTATCGCATTCGCTTGCTCACGAGACTGCTCCCTTGAGGACCAGGACCCCAGGGTGTTCGCAGGGGTCCGCGCTTGCCATACGCCTTGCTGCGTACGGCCTGGTCTTCACCCGGGGCACCCCGCCACGGACGGAGGGTTGCCGGACAGCGAGCCGGGGCTTAATCGCTGTCACTCATGACCTGTGCAGCATCCTGCCACACGATCTTCCCGGTGCACACCGCAGTCCGGCATCCGGACTGCGGTGTGCGCCACACTCACCTGTTGCTGGCCGCCACCCAGCGCTCCAGGGCCTTCTTCGCGGCCCCGGAGTCGATCGACTCGGCGGCCTGCGCGATACCGGCGCCGATCTGCTCCACGAGGGCCCCCTCGCCCGGCGTACGGGCCACCAGGGCCGCCGCCGTGTTGAGCAGCACGGCGTCCCGCACGGGACCGCTCTCGCCGTCCAGGAGCCGCAGCGCGACCTCGGCGTTGTACGAGGCGTCGGCGCCCCGCAGGGCCTCGACGGGGACGAGGTCGATGCCGACGTCCCGCGGGTCGAAGGGCTCCTCGCGCACGGCGCCGTCCCGTACGACCCAGACCCGCGAGGTCGAGGTGGTCGTCAGCTCGTCGAGCCCGTCGTCACCGCGGAAGACGAGGGAGGAGTGCCCGCGCTCGGCGAAGACCCCCGCCACGATCGGCGCCATCCGCGCGTCGGCGACACCGACCGCCTGGGCCCGCACCCTGGCCGGGTTGGTGAGCGGCCCCAGGGCGTTGAAGACGGTCCTGATGCCCAGCTGGCTGCGCGCCGCGCCGGCGTGCCGCAGCGCCGGGTGGAACTTCACGGCGAAGCAGAACGTGATCCCGGCTTCGTCGGCCACCTCCACGACCCGCTTCAGCGGCAGCTCCAGGTTCACCCCGAGCTTCTCCAGGACGTCGGAGGCGCCCGACGCGCTGGAGGCGGCGCGGTTGCCGTGCTTGACGACCTTCGCACCCGCGCCGGCGGCCACGATCGCGGACATCGTGGAGATGTTGACGGTCTTGGCGCCGTCACCACCGGTGCCGACGATGTCGACGGTCTGCCCCGGCACCTCGATGACATTGGCGTGCTCGTACATCGTCTGGACGAGGCCGGAGATCTCCTCCACGGTCTCGCCCTTGGCCCGCAGCGCGACCATGAAGCCCGCGATCTGCGCGTCGGTCGCCTCGCCCCGCATGATGCGGTCCATCGCCCAGGCCGTGTCCGCCGCGCTCTGGTCGCGCCCTTCGAGCAGCCCGTTCAGTACACCGGGCCAGGAACGGGCCGCCGCGGTGTTGCCTCCTGCGGGGGTCACAGCGCTCATCTGCCGCTCCTGGGTTCGTTCAGCCATAGGACAGGAACACCTTATCCAGCCCGCAGGACGGCAAAGAGCCCCGTCCATGCACTGGATGCACGGGACGGGGCTCTTGCCGTGGCGACCTTGTCGTCAGAGCTTCAGTCGATCAGTGGTGGCCGTGGCCGCTGGTGATCTCCTTGTACTCCTCGGTGGTGGGCTTGGGGATCTGGTTGTCCTCCCCGTAGTAGCCCTTGGAGAGCTTGGCCCGCAGCTTCTGCGAACCGGACACCTTGCGCTCGACGCCGTTCTCGTCGACCGAGGGGCCGATCTCGACCGGCGCGTACTGCTCGTGCGCGGTGAGCGTGTGCAGCTGCTCCTGGCCCAGCGGCTCGTGGACCTCGATGAACTCACCGTGCGGCAGGCGCTTGATGATGCCCGACTCGCGGCCGTGCAGGACCTTGTCCTTGTCGCGCCGCTGCAGACCCAGGCAGATCCGCTTGGTGACGACGAACGCGATGACCGGCGCCACGAAGAACGCGATGCGCACGAACCAGGTGATCGAGTTGATCGACAGGTGGAAGTGCGTGGCCCAGAGGTCGTTGCCGCCACCGATGAGCAGCACCATGTACCAGGTGATCCACGCGACACCGAAGCCCGTACGGGTCGGGACGTTGCGCGGGCGGTCCAGGATGTGGTGCTCGCGCTTGTCGCCGGTGACCCAGGACTCGATGAACGGGTAGACCGCGATCGCGACCAGGACCAGCGGGAAGATGATCAGCGGGATGAACACGCCCAGGACGAGCGTGTGGCCCCACAGGTTGATCTCCCAGCCCGGCATCACACGGATCAGGCCCTCGGAGAAGCCCATGTACCAGTCGGGCTG
>NZ_JBNNJZ010000477.1:0-6358 GCF_050270335.1 Streptomyces sp. NPDC059900 | reverse complement strand
AACATCCAAAGAAAACGACCTGGGCCGCGACGTATAATATCTACACGGCGGTGACGATGCCGGGAAAGGCGTTGCGGGCCGAGGTATAGGGGACGTCGTCTTCGCCGTTGCCCCCTTGCGGCTGCGCCTGCGCGATCCCGACGGAGAACGCGGCGAGGTCGCGGCCGTCGATGAGCCGACGGCCGCCCTCGTCCCGGTGGGTCGTGACCCGTCCGGCGTCCGCCCAGCGGCGCGCGGTATCGGGGCTGACGCCGAGCAGACGCGCCGCCTGTCCGATCGTGTAGGACTGCATGCGCGACACGATAAGCCGCTCTACCTGGCATCTACAACATGTATGGGTGATTGTCCATGGCAGATGCCACCCCTCTTGGAGAAAGACTCAAGAGCGGTCTCCCGCCTCCGGGGGCACGGTTCGCTACGCCCGCTTCTTCACCTGCGGGACCTGCTCCTTCACCTGTGGCACCTGCTTCAGCACGATGCCGAAGTGCGTGGCGTACGCGTCGAGCACCTCGGCATCCGTGGCCAGTTCCACGACCCGGCGCTCACCGGCCGTCGTCGTGGTGAGGGTGCGGCCGCTGAGGGTGATCCGGCCGGTTCCGGTGAGCAGCGAGCAGACCAGCGACTGCGTGAAGTGCGACCGGGGCGAGGTGCGGTGCCACCAGGCGCCGGCCGTGAAGTCGCCGAGGGCGCGCGGGCGCCGGTCGGCCACGTACTGGAGCTTGCCGTCCCGGCTGACGTCCAGATCGCCCTCGGGGGTCTCGGTGATGCGGAAGGTGCCGCCGGGGTCCGACTGGTCGCCGCGGTCGCCGAAGTCCAGCGGGAAGTGGCTGTGGGTGCCGAAGCCGACGTCCGCGAGCCGGTCGCCCCCGTCGGACGTGCGTACGCGCAGCGCCAGGTGGTCGTAGGGGATTCCGGGGTGCCCGGAGGCGTCGTACACGCGCGCCTGCATCAGGGTGACCTCGAAGCCGAGTGCGGTGAGCAGTGCGGCGAAGGCTCCGTTGAGTTCGTAGCAGAAGCCGCCGCGGTGGGCGTCGACCACCTTCGCGGCCAGGGACTCCTCGGTGAGTTCGATGTCCTCGTCGAGGTGGATGGAGAGGTTCTCGAAGGGGACGGCACGCAAATGCGCGAGATGCAGATCGTGCAGGGCCCGCGTGGTGGGAGCGGCGGGGCGCTCGGCGCCGATGCGGCGCAGGTAGGCATCCGTCAGATCAAAATCCATGGGCAGATTCTTGCGCGTCACGCATCATGGGCCTGCCCGTCGCGGCGCCGTGATTCCGGCGCCGTGGCGCCTCTGCCTCCTGCACCGAAGGAACCATGACAGCCGAATCCGCCCCTTCCCCTGCCGCCGAGTCCGCACCCTCCCGTGCCGCCGGGCCCGTTCCCTTCCGTACGGCCGTGTCCGACGACGTACTGAACGACCTGCGTACGCGCCTGCGCCGCACCCTCTTCACGCAGCCCTCCGACTCCGCGTACTGGGCGGCGGGCGTCGACCCCGGCTATCTGCGCGAACTCGTCGCCTACTGGGCCGACGGTTTCGACTGGCGGGCCGCGGAGGACGCGCTCAACGCGTATCCGCAGTACGTCGCCGAAGTCGCCGGACGGCGCGTGCACTTCGTGCATCTGCGGGGCCGGCGGCCCGAGGGCGCGCCCGCGCCGCTGCCGCTGATCCTGAGCCACGGCTGGCCGAGCAGCTTCGTGGAGATGCTGCGGGCCGGCGAACGCCTCGCCGATCCCGCCGCGCACGGGGGCGACCCGGCCGACGCCTTCGACGTGGTGATCCCCTCGCTGCCCGGCTTCGTCCACTCGGAGCTGCCGCGCGAGCCGTTCACGCGCAGGGGCGTCGCCGGGATCTGGCACGAGCTGATGACCCGGACGCTGGGTTACGAGCGCTTCGGGGCGTTCGGCGGGGACATCGGGGGCGGTGTGACGCAGTGGCTCGGCGCGCTCTATCCGCAGGACGTGGCCGGGGTGCACGTCACCTCGGCGGTGATCACGGAGCAGTTCGAGGGGGAGCCGCCGACTCCGGGGGAGCAGGCGTTCCTCGACGCACTGGCCGCCTACGACGCGGGCGACCAGGGCTACAGCGAGATCATGTGCACCCGCCCGGACACGATCGCCGCGGCCCTGGCGGACTCCCCGGCCGGGCTCGTCGCCTGGATCGCCGACAAGTACCGCGACTGGAGCGACTGCGGCGGCGATCTGGAGACCCGCTGGGACAAGGACACCCTGCTCACGGTCGCGACCCTGTACTGGGCCACCGGCAGCATCGGCTCGTCCTTCCGGCAGTACTACGACTACCCCCGGAACAAGCCCGTGCCGCCCGTCACCGTCCCCGGTGCCGTCACCCTCAGCCATGAGCCGGCGTTCGCGGACTTCCCCAGGAGCATGGCCGAGCGCACGCTCACCGACCTGCGCCACTGGAGCACGCCGCAGCGGGGCGGGCACTTCATGGCGCACGAGGAGCCGGAGCAGGTGGCGCGGGAGCTGCGGGAGTTCTTCCGGCCGCTGCGGGGCTGACCCGAGAAGCCGCAGGGCTGACCCGGGGGGACGGTACTCCGCAATCAGGCGCGACTTAGGTTAGGCTTAGCTAAGTTGATGTTGCGCTGTACTGGACCAGGAAGGCGGGGAACGATGCGGGTCCTCTTCGTGTGCGGGTGACGGAGCACCGGCTGCCGGCCGGGGTGCTCGGCACCGAGCGGGACGTCTGGGCGTATCTGCCGCCCGGCGGCCCGGCAGCCGGACTGCCGGTGCTCGTACTGTGCGACGGCGACATGTGGTTCGGGCGGCTCGCCCTCCAGGACACGCTGGACGCCCTCATCGCCGACGGCGCCCTGCCGCCGCTCGCCGTCCTCGCCCCGGACGGCGTCGACCGGGCCACGCGCCGCCGGGAACTGGGCGAGCACGAAACCCATGCGAGGTTCCTCGCCGACGACCTGCTGCCGTGGGCGGCGGGCCGCTGGCCCCTCACCACCGACCCCGCGCGCACGCTCGTCGCGGGCCAGGGCCTCGGCGGACTCGCCGCCCTGTACGCGGGCTTGCTGCGACCGGAACGCTTCGGCAACGTCCTGGCCCAGTCGGCGCCGCTCACCGCACCCGTGTCCGCGACCGTCGCAGCCGGCCTCTCGCGACCCGGGAGTGCCGCGCCCCGGCCCGTCGACGGCGCCGCGCCCCGGCCCGTCGCCGTGCGCCTCGCCGTCGGACTGCGCGAGGCCGCAATTCTTGATCACCACCGCGATCTGTACGAGAGGCTGCGCTCGCACGGCTGCCCGGTGACCCTGGACGAGTACAACGGCGGTCACGACTGGGCCTGTTGGGCGGCAGGTCTGACCGAAGGGCTTGTGGGACTCCTGGGACACTGACCCGCCGGGCCTGGCACACTGGTTCGCCCGCCCCGTGTCGCTGTTGGGCCGAACGGGTGAGGTCGCGTAAGAATGAGCCGGTGCAGATATCGAGTGCGAGCCAGGACGGGGTGGAGCGTTGAACAGCCACGACGTCACCGATGAACAGTGGGAAGGGCTCGCCCAGGTCGTACCGCTGCGCAGCCGCAACGAATGGCCGTCGTGGCCCGGACACCGCGCGCTGCCCGACGCGGAGACCGAGGCGCGGCGGCGTTTTGTGGTGATGCGGGTGAACATCTTCGCGGACGCCCGCGAGGTCGCGGAGACCGTGATGGCGCAGATTCCGGTCCTGCTCGACCTGACGGGAGCCGAGACGGAAGTCGCCAAGCGCGTCCTGGACTTCAGCAGCGGTGTGGTCCTCGGGCTCGGCTGCGGAATGCACCGGGTCGACAAGAACGTCTTCCTGCTCGCGCCTCCCGGCACCGAGGTGCAGGGGCTCGTGGCGGCGGCGCAGTCGTAGGAGCCGGTGGGGCGGCTCGGAGCTGTTCGACATTGCTCTGAGCCGCTCGGATCCCCGCCTGCCGGGAATTCCGGGGCGAATCCCTCATCCGTAGGAAGGTCACCGGGGCAAAACGGTTCACCTGATCCGTCGCCGCCTACCGTCCGGGCATGACTGTGCACCTGCCGCAGGAGGCGGACGCCGGGCAGCCGTCGGGCCCGGACCGGAGCCGCGTCACCGAACTGCGGCTCTCGGCCTTCGCCTCGCACCGGGGCGCCGTGCTCCCGCTCGGCCCGCTGACCGTCGTCACGGGGCCGAGCGGCAGTGGCAAGTCCACCGCGCTGGCCGCCTACGGAGCACTGGCGCGGCTCGCCGCGGGCGACGAACTCATCGATGTCTTCGCCGATCCCGTGGCCTGCGTGCCCGACCGGGCGCGGGGCGACGGGCAGCACCGGCGCGGCTTCCGGATCGGCTGCACGGTCGACGGTCCCGTCGGAGCGGTGCGGCTCGACGTCGCCGTACAGGCCGAGCCCGAACTGCGCGTCGTGGGCGAGCGGCTGACCAGGGGCGGGCTCACCCTCCTGGAGACGGCGCTGCGTGATCCGGGGCGGCGCGCGGTGCAGGCGGCCTGGCACACGGCGGGCATGACGCCGGTGACGCGCGCCCCGCTGCCGGACGACCGGCTCGGCACGGCGCTGCTTCCGCTGCGGGTGGCGGGCAAGACCGAGGGGCAGCGCCTGGTGCTCGCGGCGGCCGAGCAGGTGGTCGTCGCGCTGCGCTCGGTGTTCCCGTGCGCTCCCCGGCCCGGAGCCATGCGGTTACCCGTGCCGCCAGGACTGCTCGGTGCGGGGCGCCTGTTGAGCGGCTGCGACAACCTCGCCGAGGTCCTTCTCCGTACGAAGGAGGAGTGCGGCAGCCGTCATGCGCGGCTGGTGGCCGCGGTCCGGGCGGGGTGTGCGGGCCCGGTCGCCGACGTGTTCGCGGAGGTGGCCGACGACGGGTCGGTGCGGGCGCTCATCGACCGGGGCGGCGGCATCAGGTCCCCCGTCGGACGGCTCGGGGACGGCGAGCTGCGCTATCTGGCGCTGGCCCTGGTGCTGCTCACCGGACCCGGCGTGCTCGAGGTGGACCCGGCGAGCGAGGTGCCGTCGGCGTACCAGAGCCTCACCGTGCTCGCCGACGGACTCGACCACTTCCTGGACCTGCGGCAAAAGCGCGCACTCGCCGACCTCGCGGCACGCACCTGCGAGCGCGGGCACATCCGCCTCGTCGGGACGGCGAGCGACGCGTCGTGGGCCGCGGAGGCGGGCGGGGCGGCGGTGGTAGACCTGGAGCCGTGACTGAACTTGATGTAGCGGGACTGCAGCGCAGGCTGGCCGACTTCGCGGCGAAGCGGGACTGGGAGCAGTACCACACGCCGAAGAACCTGGCCGCCGCGCTCAGTGTGGAAGCGTCCGAACTGGTCGAGATCTTCCAGTGGTTGACGCCCGACGAATCGGCGCGGGTGATGGACGAACCGGACTCGGCGCACCGGGTGACGGACGAGGTCGCCGACGTGCTCGCCTATCTTTTGCAGTTCTGCGAAGTGCTCGGCATCGACGCGCTCGCGGCACTCGCCGCGAAGATCGACCGGAACGAACTGCGCTTTCCCGCGAAGTGAGTTCACCGCCCCAGGGCCGGCCCTGGGGCGGCTCCGGCCGACATCCGGGCCGGCTCTGTTCCATCCACAGTCTCTAGATTCGTCACTCTCCGGAGTGGACAAGTTGTCCACAGTCGACAACTTGTCCACAGATTTCCGGCTTGCTCTGGCTTTTCGCCCCGCTGGCCCTCACTGTGGGTAGTGGACAGAGGAGTTGAGGCGAACGTGCGGCGGTTGCGCACGGGACGGGTGGGGGTGCTCATGGAGGCGATGCGGCTCATCGAGGTGAGCAGACACGCCCTGGCGCGGAGCCAGGAGTCGTCGGACATCGTGACCGAGGTGTGGCAGTCCCAGACCCTCGCGCAGGCGATCGGCAGCCGGCTCGCGATCGCGGGGCCGCCGGAGTTGCGGGGCGAGGCGCTCGGCCTGAGCGAAGCAGGCGGCAGAGGATGGGGTGCCCTCAACGGCCCGCCCCTGGACCCCGAGGGGATGCGGGCCGCGCGGCTCACCGGCATCGGCGAGGCGTACGACGTGCTGCAAGGGCTCGACGAACTGCTCGGCGAGGTGGGCATCGCGCTCGTCGGCGTGGCCATGGGCGCGGACGGCGAGGGGGCGTACTGGCAGTGCATGGAAGCGATCGACGCCGCCGACGAGTCGAGGGACCGTGTGCTCGAAATGCTGCGCAGGCTCGCGGTGCGCGAACAGCACCTGCCCGAACCCGACTCGGCGGCGGGGTCGTCATGAACCGGCGCCGTCCCCCGGACCGCGGACAGCCGGGTGGTACGAACGCCGGGGCAGTGCCGGTGCCCTCAGAAGCGGGTGGGCTCGTCGCCCGCGGGGGGACGAGGCGCGGGCGGCGTGGTGTGGGGCGCGGTGCCGGCT
>NZ_JBNNJZ010000476.1:0-6371 GCF_050270335.1 Streptomyces sp. NPDC059900 | reverse complement strand
GTCTCGGTCCGCCTGCCGACGTCCACGCCGACCTCGCGCAGCTTCCGCCCGTCGAGGGTGACCTCGCGGTCCCTGTCGAGGACGATCTCCGGCGCGGCGAGGAAGCCGAGGCCCAGGGAGTCCTTGCCGTTGCTGCCGCGCACGTCGAGGAAGGAGGAGAGGGCGTACGTCCCGGGCTTCAGGCGCAGCTGGAGGGTTCCGGAGTCCCCGACGTCCGCTTGGACGGGGTCGACCTGCTCGGCCAGGCGCTGGAGCACCAGGCCCGCCCCGGTCGCGGCGCCGTCACGGTCCTTGACGCGGACGGTGAGCGTGTACCGCTCTTCCTCCTTGACCAGGCCGAACGCGGTGTGTGCGACCGGTTTCCCGGCGGCGCTCGCGACGATGCGGCCGCTGGTGTTGCCGACGGGCGCCTTCGCGCCGTCGCCGGTCACCGTGGTCGACGCGGTGCCGTGCGCGGGGACGGCGAGCGTCTTGTCGGCGAGGGTCACGACGCCCTCCGCCGCACCCTCGGCCGCGAGGTTCAACTCGACCTTCTCGTCGGACGAGTTGGTGTAGGTCACCGTCTTCGTGACGGGCTTGTTGTCCTCGTAGGGCCAGGAGTAGAAGCCGAGGTCGGCGCTCCCGCTCGCGGTGACGCGCGCGTCGATGGCGCCGGGCACGCTGACACGGCCAGCACCCAACTCATATACGGATGCGTCGAGTTGATCGGACGTCGACATCAACGCGTCCTTGAGGCGCGCCCCGCTCCAGTCCGGGTGCTTCTCGGCGAGCAGGGCGGCGACGCCCGCGATGTGCGGGGTCGCCATCGACGTACCGCTCATCTCGGTGTAGTAGCCCTCGCCGCTGGTCAGTTGCGAGCGCGCGGCGAGGATGTCGACGCCGGGCGCGGAGAGGTCGGGCTTGAGGGCGTTGTCGCCGTGGCGGGGGCCCTGGCTCGTGAAGTACGCGGCCCGGTCGGCGGAGTCGACCGCGCCGATGGTCAGCGCGGAGTCCGCGGCGCCGGGCGAGCCGATCGACGAGGGGGCGCCGGTGTTGCCCGCGGCGACGACGAAGAGGGCGCCGGTCTCCTCGGAGAGCGCGTTGACGGCGGCGGCCATCGGGTCGGTGCCGTCGCTCGCCTCCTGCGAACCCAGGCTCATCGAGACGACCTTGGCGCCGACGTCCTTGGCCGCCCACTCCATCCCGGCGATGATCTGCGACTCGGTGCCGGAGCCCTCGTCGCTGAGCACCTTGCCCACGGAGAGGTCGGCGCCGGGCGCCACGCCCTTCTCCTTGTTGCCATCGGACTCGGCTCCGCTGCCGCCGACGGTCGAGGTCACATGGGTGCCGTGGCCGTTGCGGTCGGCGACCTCCTCCCCCGGTATGAAGCTCTTCGTGGCGTCCACACGGCCCTTGAGGCCGGGGTGGCCGGCGTCGACACCCGTGTCGAGCACGGCGACCTTGACGCCCTTGCCGGTGAGCCCGGCCTCCCAGGCCTTCGGGGTGCCGATCTGCTCGTTGCTCTGCGCCATGTCGGCCTCGACCCGGCCGTCGAGCCAGATCTTGCCGATGCCGTCGGCGAGGGTGCCGCCCTTCACACGCCGCGTTCCGGCCGTGCCCGGCGCGACATCCCGCCAGAACGTGCCGGGCTTGTCCGCCCGCACCGCCATGCCGCCCACGCTCGGCAGCGCGCGCACCTTCGCGGCCCCACGGGGCGTCGCCGGGCCCGCGTCGCGCCGCGCCCCCTTCTCGTACGTGACGATGAGCGGAAGCCCGCCGCCCTTCTCGTCCCCGAGCCCCTGGCGCAGCAACTCCGTCACGTCGAAGAGCCGTTCGTCGAGGGTGCCCGCGCTCAGATAGGGCCGCGCCTCGTCCGGTACGACGGTGATGCGGTCGCCGGCTATCCGGCTCCGGACGGCTCCGGTGGCCCCGGCGGGCCGGTCGACGGTGACGGCCTTCTTGCCGCCGCCGAGTTCCGTGACGGTGACCTTGTCGCCGGTCACCAGGGTGACCGTGCGGGCGGCGCTCGCGGCGCGCGGGGCGGGGGCGGCGCCCGTCCCCGGTGCGTCCGCGGGGGCGGCGGTGGCGTTCTGCCCCGCCGGTAGCAGCGCGAACGCGAGGCCGACGGCAGGCAGCAGCCTCGCTCTTCGCCGGCCGGATGATCGGGTCATGGGTGCCCTCTCTTCGTCGGACCCGGGCGGGGGTGGCTCCCGGGTGCTGCGAAGAGTGTCAGGGGGCATGTGTTGCTGGGGTGTTGACCGGTGCTGGCGGGAAACCGCCAGGGCACCTTCCCGCCAGCACCATCCGTGCGCCCGTGTTGCCCGTGACCGTGGTGACAGGCCCAAGGACTATCCGTAACAATGCAGTTGGCACGTGCGGTGAACGTTCGACGGGGGCAGCGATGGACGATCTGGTGGAGTTCACTACCGGCGACGGCACGCCCGTCGTCATGGCCGACGTGGACGACCTGCACGGCTCCCGCCTCGTCTCCCGCGGCGGCGACGGCCCCGCCCGCGCGGTGCGCACCTTCGAGCATTCGCTCGCCGGGGCGCGCGCGGCGGCGGAGTCCGCGCTGCGGGTGTTCCGGGACGGCAGCCTGCGCCCGGACTCGGTGGAGATCGAGTTCGGCGTGCGGATGTCGGCGGAGGCGGGCGCGGTGATCGTGAAGGGCACGGCGGAGGGCCACCTGGTGGTACGCCTCGCGTGGACACCGACCGGGGCGGCGACGGAACCGGGCGGGGCCGCGGTCGCGCCGGGCGCTTCTGCGATGGCACCGGGCGCAGCTGCGGTCGCGCCGGGCGGGTCTGCGATGGCACCGGGCGCAGCCGCGGTCGCGCCGGGCGGGTCCGCGGCGACGCCCGGCGGGTTCCCGGTGGCGCCCGGTTCCGCCGCGGCGCCGGAGGGGCTGCCGGCCGCGCCGCCCGTGCACCCGCCGGAGGCCACCCCCACCCCATGAGCAGCGCATCGTGGCATGCCCGCATCGCGTGCGGGGGCGAGGCAGGAGCCGGGTTCCTCGTGTCCGAGCGGCACGTCCTGACCTGCGCGCACGTCATCCGCGACAGCCCCCGCGCACCGGTCGCCGTCTCCTTCCCGCACCGCGAGGACCTCGGGGCCGTGACCGCCGCCGTCCGCGCGCACGGCGGCTGGGACGGCCACGGCGACGATCTCGGCGACGTCGCCGTCCTGGAGCTCGAACAGGCGGTGCCGGTGCGGCCCGCCGAGTTCGCTGGGCCCGAGGACGCGTACGCCGAACCCCGCCCCCGGCTGCTCGTGTACGGCTTCCCCAAGGGCTACCGCGAGGGCACCCTCGCCGAGTACCGCGCCACCGCCGCCCAGCGGATCGCCGACGAGTGGGTCCAGCTGGAGGCATGGAGCGCCCACGGACAGCCCCTGGCACCGGGGTTCAGCGGCGCGGCGGTCACCCTCGCGGACAGCAACCGCGTCGTGGGCATGGTGTCGGCCGCCGCCCGCGCGTCCAGCGGCGTGCGCAACGGACGGATGCTGCCCACCTCCGTCATGGCCCGCTACTGGCCCCCGCTCGGCGATCTGATCCCCACCCCCGGCCATCAGCGCTCCGCGAAGGAACGGCTGCGCGCCCTGGTGGACCGGGCGACGGCCGCCGGTGTCGCCGACGACCCGGAGCGGCTGTACCGCGACGCGGTGGGGCCGTTCGACCCGCCCGTGCCGCCGGAGGGCTTCGGCTCGCTGTGGTCGGCCGCCTGGTACCTGCTCTCGGAGGTCGACGATCCCGACGCCGTGACCCGCCTGGCCGACCGCCTCGCGGGGCTGCTCGAAGCGCCGTCGGCACCCGCCGCCCGCGCGCCCGGCACCTTGCCCGTCTGGTCGCCCATCCTCATCGAGATCGACCAGAGCGGGGAGGGCAACGGCACGCTCCTGGTGGAGGTGTCCGCGTACCGCGAGGGGCTGCGCCACCTGGTCGGCTCGGACTCCGTCGCCGCCGGGCGCGTCCGCTCTTACGTCCAGGAGCGCGTCGACGACGCCTTCTCCCATCTCACGCCCGGTACGGACGAGTTGCTGGCCTTC
The DNA here is from genome assembly GCF_050270335.1 of Streptomyces sp. NPDC059900. Lineage (NCBI taxonomy): Bacteria > Bacillati > Actinomycetota > Actinomycetes > Kitasatosporales > Streptomycetaceae > Streptomyces > Streptomyces sp. NPDC059900. The sequence goes on along the minus strand of NZ_JBNNJZ010000476.1, from coordinate 2,348 downwards.
GTGCTGCCCCGCGCGCTGCTCAACTGGCCGGTGGCGCAGTGGGAGTGCGGCGCCGACAATCCGACCCCGCTCGGCTGCTCGTACCCCCTGGTCGTGACCGACCGGGCGCGCCGCAAGGGCGGCCTGCGCTTCCAGCTCGCCCAGAAGTGGGAGGACCTGGACGACGGCGCCACGACCGTCCTGCACCGCGTCGAGTGCGGCACGCCGGAGAAGCCGAACAAGCTGCGGTTCCGACTGCGGCACGGCGGCGCGAATCTGGCGGGCTTCGCGGCGCCGCCCCGCCCCGAACGCGCCGGGTCCGACGCCGGCGTGACGCACTTCGACGTCTCTCTCACCGTGCCGGTGCCGATGCTCCTGTGGCCGCGCACGGGCTGCGAGGACACCGAGCACCGGGACGGCGCCTGCTGCCGGGGTTCCGATTTCCTCGACCGTCTCGCCGCCCACATCGACGGGCATCCGCCCGCCGAACTTCCCCGCACCATCCTGTCGTTGCGCGAGAGCGCCGATGCGGCCGACGAGCCCGAGAAGCACTGGGCGCGGGACGTCCAGCTCCTCTGGGACGACCCGCGCTGCTTCCCCGATGCCCCCGCCGCCGCCAGCCAGTCCCCCGTCGCCTGAGCCCGCACGCCTGCCCTACCTGACGTACCCGAAGACCCGCAGGACCCGAAGGACCCGACGTACGAAAACGGAGAACCCCGCCCATGTCCCTGTGGCCCGTCTACACCGGCACGAACGAGCCCCACGACGGGATCTCCGAGCTGCCCGCGCCCCCGCCCTGGCGTGCCTTCGACGGCGGCCCCGTCCTCGAAACGCCCGCGGACGACGGCTCGGCGACCTCGCCGGACCGGGTGCACCGGGCGCACACCTACCGGGCCACGGAGACCTGCGTCCAACTGGTCAACGCCGCCCTGTACCTGCGGCGCCCGCTCCTGGTGACGGGCCCGCCCGGCAGCGGCAAGTCGAGCCTCGCGTACGCGGTGGCCCGGGAGCTCGGCCTCGGTCCCGTCCTGCGCTGGAACATCACGAGCCGCAGCGCCCTGCACGACGGCCTCTACCAGTACGACCCGCTCTCACGCCTCTACGCCGCGGGCCGCTCCCCGAGGTCACGGGCGCCGCGGGACGGTGCGGGCGTCGAGGACCATCTGCGCCTCGGCCCGCTGGGCACGGCGCTGCTGCCCTACCACCGGCCGCGCGCCCTGCTCATCGACGAGATCGACAAGAGCGACCTGGACCTGCCCAACGACCTCCTGAACATCCTGGAGGAGGGGCAGTACGAGATTCCCGAGCTGGTACGGATCGCCAAGCACACTCCGAAGGCGCAGCTCCTGACCGACGGCTCCGACGATCCGGTGACGGTGGAGCGGGGCCGCGTGCGGTGCCGGGCGTTCCCCTTCGTCGTCCTGACCAGCAACGGCGAGCGCGAGTTCCCGCCCGCGTTCCTGCGCCGCTGCGTCACGCTGCGTCTGCGCCAGCCGCGCGACGAGCACCTGGAGGAGATCGTCCGGGCGCACCTCGGGGAGCCCGACGCGTACGCCCGCACCCTCATCGCCCGCTTCCTGGAACGCGGCACGGGCGGCGAACTCGCCACGGACCAGCTCCTGAACGCGATCTACCTCACGGGGGCGGCAGGCATCGACGCGGCCTCCCGCGACGAACTCGCCCGCCAACTGATGCCCTACCTCACCCAGTCGACGAATCCGGGCCCCGATGCGCCCTGACCCTTCCACCACGCCCGGGCACCAGCGCCCCGCGAAGGCGCCAAGCACCGGCGCGGGCGCGCGCGACCGGCTCGTACGGCAGTCGGCGCCGTGCCTCGGGCAAGCAGCTGCGGATCCGGGCCGCGATGCCGTCTGAGTCCAGTGGCACACCCCGGTACCCGGGCCCCGTCGCGCGTCTCGCCGATGTGCTGGCGGAGGCGGCGGACGGTGCCCGGCCCACGTCGATCGAGCTTGCCGAACTGCTGTGGCTCGCGGGGCAGGCCGGTGGTGGCGCTCCGGCGGTGCGGGAGGCCGCCCCCGCCTCCGTCGAAGCGCCGCCGTCGCCCACGCCCTCGCAGGTGCGCCCGTCGCCGCCGGTCCCGGAACCGGACTCCCCCGCGCCGCCCCCTCCGCACGACGGCCGGGTGCCGCTGCGGCTGCCCCACCCGGCGGACGCTTCGGCTCCGCCCACGCCACCGGAGCCCCCGCCGACCGCGCCCGGCCCAGCTACCGGCCACACCCCCGTCCGGGTCCCCGTCCCCCCGATGGTGACCCACCCCCTCACCCTTCAGCGTGCCCTGGGCCCCCGCCAAACCCGCGGCCCCGCCCCCGGGGGCCCGGGCATCGGCGCGGCGGGCCCCGCCCCCCCCC
>NZ_JBNNJZ010000475.1:0-6384 GCF_050270335.1 Streptomyces sp. NPDC059900 | reverse complement strand
CCCCCGTACACCCCTCCGTACGAGGCCCCTTACCAAGCCCCGTACGACAGCGGCCCCGCCACTGAACCGCTGCCCCACACCTTCCAGGCGCCGAGCTCCGGCGAGCCCTGGAACGCCGCTACCGGAGGACCCAAGTGAACGCGTCGCTGCCCGACGTCCCCGAAGTCCGCGTCGTCGGACTTCCGCTCCTCACCTCGGGCTTCGATCTGGTCGAGCGCCTCGACCTGGCGATGCACCTCAAGGTGCACGGCCCGCTCGAACCCATGGCGGGCGAGTCCCTCGCCGGCCTCTCCGAGGCGATCTCGCTGCGCGGCAGGGGCGGCGCGGGCTTCCCCTTCGCCAAGAAGCTGCGCGCCGTCGCCGACGCGGCGATACGCCGGGGCGTGCGCCCCGTGGTCGTCGTCAACGGCAGCGAGGACGAGCCCGCCTGCCGCAAGGACACCGTCCTGATCAACCGCGCCCCGCACCTCATCCTCGACGGCGCCCTCCTTGCCGCCGAGGCGCTGGGCGCCCGCACGCTGGTCGTCGGCGTGACCCGGGACTCCACCGAGTCCTCGATGCTCGCCGCGCTCGCCGAGCGCGGCCTGACCAACCGGCGCGGATCGAGCATCCGCGCGCGCGTGCAGCGCAATCCGGTGCGCATGGTGACCGGAGAGTCCTCGGCCCTGGTGCGCTCCGCGGACGGCGGCCCCCCGATGCCTCCGGGGCGCAAGGTGCGCACCTCCGACTCCGGAGTGGGCGGCGCCCCCACCCTCCTGTCCAACGCGGAGACCTTCGCCCAGCTCGCGGTCGCCGCCCGGATCGGCCCCGACCGCTACTGCCGCACCGGCCTGCGGGAGGAGCCCGGCACGGTACTGCTCACCGTCTCCGGAGCCGTCGCCCGCCCCATGGTGGTCGAGGTCCCCACGGGAGTGCCCCTGCGGTACGTCCTCCAGCTGGCCGGCGCACCGCCGCTTCCCCAGGGCGTCCTGACGGGCGGCTATCACGGCAAGTGGCTCGACGCGGTCACCGCTCATGACGCGGTCGTCTCACGCGCCTCCCTGGAGGCCTGCGGCGGCGCGCTCGGCGCGGGCGCGATCCTTCCGATCGGCCCTGCGACCTGCCCGCTCGGGGAGTCGCTGCACGTGGCGAACTGGCTGGCGTCCGAGAGCGCGGGCCAGTGCGGCCCCTGCTACCTGGGCCTTCCCGCGGCGGCCCGCGGCCTCGCGGACGTCCTGGACGGCGGCGGCCCCACCGCCTTGGAGGCGCTGCGCGAGGTGACACGGGCCGTGAAGCGACGCGGCGCCTGCAAGCACCCGGACGGCACCGCGGCCTTCATCGAATCCAGCATCTCGGCGTTCACGGACGACCTCGCCGCACACGTCCTGGGCGGCGGCTGCGGCCGCCCCGTGGAGGGCGTCCTGCCGCTCCAGGAGGAGGTGTCGCAGGCCGAGGCCCCCAGCGGCCGCAGGCTCGCCGTCGACTGGACGCTCTGCCAGGGCCACGGACTCTGCGCGGACATCGTCCCCGAGCTGATCCAGCTGGGCCCCGACGGCTTCCCCTCGGTGGCGGAAGCATCCGTACCGCGGTACTCCGAAGCGCGTGCCGTGCGTGCCGTACGCCGCTGCCCCGCGCTCGCGCTGCGCATCGAGGAGGACCCGTCCCGGCCCGCGCCGCGCACGGCGCTGCCGCTCGCGCTCCCGCCGGGCCGCGGTCGCGGACGCAGGGCGCTCGGCAGCGGACGCTGATCCGCCGGGTCACCCGCCAGAAGACACGCGAAGCCAGACGCAAGGAGTCACGGGACACACGAAAGCGGGCCACCCGATCCGGGTGGCCCGCTCTCATTTCCTGTGGAGCTAAGGAGAATTGAACTCCTGACCTCCTGCATGCCATGCAGGCGCTCTACCAACTGAGCTATAGCCCCTTGCTTGTCCGCCCGGTTCCCCCGGCGGCTTCGCCAACATTACACGGTCATCCCCGTGCTCCACCAAATCGTTTCCGGTCTGTACGGATACGGGCGGTACTGTCAGCCTTCGTGACCGTGATCGCGCTTACCGGCGCCCGCCGCCGCGTGCCCCTCGCCGCCGGGGCATGCCTGCTCTCCTTCACGGCCTTCTGGCTCGCGCAGCGCGCCGCGGACGTCTCGATGATCGACCTGATGGTCTACCGGGCCGAGGGCGAGACCGTGCGCGCGGGCGGCGACCTCTACGCGCTGCGCACCACCGAGGCCCATCTGCCCACCACCTACCCGCCGTTCGCGGCCCTGCTGTTCACCCCGCTGACGCTCCTGGACACGGCGGACATGCGCACGCTGGCGACGCTCGGGAACCTGCTCCTCCTGGTGGCGTTCGCACACCTCGCCCTCCGCCTCGTCGGGCCGGTCACGAGCAACGGGCCGCTCACGAGCACCGGGCACGCGCGCGTGGAGGCCGCCCTGTGGGTGTCCGCGCTCGCCGTCTGGGCGGAGCCGGTGTGGACGACCCTGCGGTACGGGCAGATCAATCTGCTGCTCGCCGTCCTGGTCCTGTGGGATCTGTCCCGGCGCCCCGGCCACCGCTGGGCGGGCGTCGGCATCGGCGTCGCGGCGGCGGTCAAGCTCACACCCGCGCTCTTCGCGGTGTTCCTGCTGCTCACCGGGGCCGCCGAGGCAGCGCGTGGCGGTCAGTGGCGCGCGCCCGTCCGCCGCGCGTGCGTGGCGGCCGTGACGTTCGCCGGTGTGACGCTGGTCTCGGCCGCCGTCCTGCCGTACGACTCCTGGCGCTTCTGGACCCGGATGGTCTTCGAGGCGGGCCGGGTCGGGCTTGCCGAGGACACCGCGAACCAGTCGCTGCGCGGGGTCCTCGCGCGGCTCCTGCACACCGGCGAACCCGGCGCCCTGTGGGTGGCGGCCGCGGCGGCGGCAGGCGTCCTCGGGCTCACGGCGGCGGTGCGCGCGGCGCTGCGCAAAGAGCACGCACGGGCCGCGGTGGCCTGCGCGGCGACGGCGCTCCTGGTCAGCCCGGTGTCGTGGTCGCACCACTGGGTGTGGTGCGTACCGATGGGGCTGCTCCTGTGGACGGAGGCGGTGCGCCGGGGCGGCCGGGCGCGGTGGGCGGCCACCGGAGCCGTGGCGCTCGTCTTCTGCTCGTACGCCCTGTGGTGGGTTCCCCATGGCACGGGACGGCTTGAACTCGACCAGAACTTTGGCGAGATGACGCTGTCCGCCCTCTACGTGGCGACCGCCTTGGCATTCCTGCTGCCGGGGCTCAAGCCGTGGCGAAGGAGTAGAAGCGCTTGAGCGTGCAGTGTTCGTCGAGCAGCCGGCCATAGATCGGCTCCCCTTCGAGCTCGCGGTACGTCTCGATGGGGTCGCCCTTTATGATCAGCGCCCGCGCGCACTCCTCGCACCAGTACTGATAGTCCGGGTTGACCGGTTCCATGTCGCGGACGATCGGCGTACCACTGCCGCACCAGTCGCACTTCCGCCTGTGTGCACCCATCGATCAGCTCCAGCTGCGGCCGCAGGCCGTGCACACGTACGAGACACCGCCGTTGTCGCCGAGTACTTGGGCGACATGGGACGAACCGCAGGACGGACAGGTGAGCAGAGGGGTGATCGCCTCGGAGGGGACGGGGGAAAGGGGAGAAACAGCGGAAACGGCCGGAACAGCGGGAACGGAGAGAGCGGCAGCGCGGCGTGGCGCGGCCACTGCGACGAGGCCGGCGGCCTCATCGAGGATGCTCGCAGGCATCGCTCTCCCTCCCGTCGGGTCACATTCGGTGGTCTGGTGCGGTCCCCTTCCGGCTGTCCGATTCTGCCATGGCCCGAGCGACCCGGTCAGCGACGCAGTCGTACCAGTCCGGACACGGCACCCAGTGCGGCCGCCCCGGCCAGGGCGTATGCACACACCAAGAGCGCGTCCGCGGATGAATACGCCCCCGGAGCCCCTTGCGACTCAAGCCGGTTGAGAAAAAGTGCGCCAAAACACGCGACGCCGATCAACTGGCCGAGCTGAGCGACCGTCGAGAGGAGGCCGCTGGCGTCGGCGGCGTCCTCGGGCCGCACCGTGGAGAGTGCCCGGGTGAGCGTGGGGCTGAACCCGAGGGAGAGCCCCGCACCGATGCCCACGAAGGCCGCATACAGCCACGGTCCGCCCTGGCCGCCGTCCCGCAGCAGCAGACCCACCGCGACCGACGACACCGCGGTGAGCACGAACCCGCCGGGGATCAGTGCCCGTTGGAGCACCGCGGGCCAGCGCCGCCAGGTCAGGCCGACCACGCCGAAGACCACGGCGGTCGGCGCGAACGTCAGACCGGCCCGCAGCGCGCTGTAGCCGAGCCCGCCCTGGACGTGCAGCGTGAGCACGAACAGGAAGCCCGCGTTGACCGCCATCACCGCGGCGATCCGGAAGACCGCGAGGCCCATGCCGGGAATGCGCAGGACCCGCGGCGCGATCAGCGGCGCACCGCCACTGCGGGCGAGCCGGGACTCGTAGCCGCAGAAGAGCGCGAAGAGCACCGCTGCCGAGCCCAGCGAGAGCCAGGACCACAGCGGCCAGCCCTCCTGCTGGCCGAGCACCAGCGGCACGGTGAGCAGCGAGACGGCGGCACCGAGCAGCACGAGCCCCGGCAGATCAAGGCCGCGCGCCTGCTTCCCCGGCTTCCCCGGCTCTCGCGGCTCACCAGGCTGCCGGGACGCGTCACGCGGCAGCACGCGTCCGGCCATGACCAGCAGGACCGCGCCGACCGGCACGTTCACCAGGAACACCGGACGCCACCCCGTGCCGAACAGATCGGCGCTGACCAGGATTCCGCCGAGCACCTGCCCCGCCGCGGCCCCGACGGCGAGCACGGCCGCGTACGCGCCGAGCGCCCTGGTCCGCGCCTCGCCGGTGAAGTTGCGCTGGATCAGGCTGAGTACCTGCGGGATGAGGAGCGCGGAACCCGCGCCCTGCAACAGCCGGAAGGCGATCAACTCGCCGGTGCCCTGGCTGAGTCCGCAGGCGAGCGAGGCGACGGTGAAGACCGCGAGGCCCGTGAGGTAGAGGCGGCGGTGCCCGAGGCGGTCGCCCAGCCGCGCGCCGGTGATCAGGAGCACGGCGTACGTGATGGTGTATCCGGCGATCACCAGCTGCAACCCGGCGCCCGACGCGCCCAGTTCGCTGCGGATGGTGGGCGCGGCGACGTTGACGATGAAGACGTCGAGCAGCGCCATGAACTGCGCGGCGATGACGACCGCGAGCACCCGGCCCGGGCGATTGTCAGTGCCGGGGGCTTTACTGAATGCGGGACTTGAGCCAGGGGGATCCATGGCGGTGGACGGAGAGGTCGTTGTCATGGCACCGAGCGTGCGGGCGAGTTGGTACGGGTAACGAGAGCCCGCTGATGCTGGTACTGACAGCACCTGGCAAAGCCCGGACGCCGGGCAGACGATGGGGACGTGACCGTGACGGGGGATGAGACGCGGATGGGGACGACGACTCAGCGACGGAGACCGGAGCTCGCCGCATTCCTGCGGGGCCGCAGAGCCAGGGTGACGCCCGCCGACGTGGGCATGCCGCCGGGCCTGCGCCGCCGCACCCCCGGTCTGCGCCGCGAGGAGGTCGCCCAGCTCTCCGGAGTCGGCGTGACCTGGTACACGTGGCTGGAGCAGGGCCGCCCGATCAACGCCTCCGCGCAGGTCCTGGACGCCGTGGCGCGCACGCTGCGCCTGGACAGGGCGGAGCGCGAGCATCTGTACCACCTGGCCGAGGTGCCGTACGAGCCGGTCCGCAGGACCGTATCCCCCGCAGCCGTCGGCCCGGAGATCCAGGGCATCATCGACGCCCTCGACCCGCACCCGGCGGTGGTCTACAACGCGCGGTACGACATCCTCGCCACCAACCCCGCCTATCGCGATCTCTTCTTCGTCCCCCAGCTGGAGTCCTTCGGGGCGCCGAACGTCCTGTGGACGCTGTTCATCGCGCCCGATCCCGTCTGCCCGCTGGTCTTCCGCGACGAGGAGCTGCCGGTGATGGTGGCGACGCTGCGCAGTTCGTACGGGCGGCATGTGGGCGAGCCCGCCTGGGAGGACTTCATACGCCGCCTGTCCGCCGCGAGCGCGCACTTCGCCGAGCTGTGGGAGAGCGGAAACGTGGCGCCGCCAGGGCCGCGCGTGAAGACCTTCCGGCACGAGGCGGTCGGCGAGCTGCGGATGACGTCGGTCTCGCTGTCCATCAACGGCATGCCGGAGTGCAGGATCGTCGCGTACACACCGGACGACGAGGTGAGCCGGCAGCGGGCGGCCGAGCTGCGGGCGCTCAGGCCGCCGGAGGCTGACGGGCCGCCGGGAACGCAAGAATCCCGCCCTCTGATGAGGACGGGATCCTGATTGTGGAGCTAAGGAGAATTGAACTCCTGACCTCCTGCATGCCATGCAGGCGCTCT
>NZ_JBNNJZ010000474.1:0-6422 GCF_050270335.1 Streptomyces sp. NPDC059900 | reverse complement strand
CTCCCACCCCGCGCTGTCGCTGCGGGGCAATCGGGCGGGTGGGCGGGTGGGCGGGTGGGCGGGAGAGCTTGTTCGGTCAGGGGCTGATGCGGGGTGATCGGGCGGGTGGGAAGGCTTGTTCGTGGAAGGGTGGATGCGGGGCAATCGGGTGGGTGGGTGGGAGAGGTCTGTTCGGGGGGCGTGCTGCGGGGCCGGCAGGGGGCTGTTTCTCCGAGGGCTACGACCCGAGCAGGCTTTGGCCGCAGACTCGGATTATCTGGCCGTTCACGGCGCCGGAGGCGGATGAGGCCAGCCATGCCGTGGTTTCCGCGACGTCCACCGGCAGGCCTCCCTGGGCCAGGGAGTTCATCCTGCGGCCCGCCTCGCGGATGAAGAGAGGCACCGCCGCCGTCATCTTCGTCTCGATGAATCCGGGGGCCACCGCGTTCACCGTCACCCCGTGCTCCGCGTACGCGCCCGGCGCGAGGGTCCGTACCAGGCCGATGATCCCCGCCTTGCTGGCGGCGTAGTTCGTCTGGCCGACGTTCCCCGCGATGCCGGCGATCGACGCCGTGGTCACGATGCTCCCGCCCCGGTTCAGCGTCCCGGACTTCAGCAGCGCGTCCGTCGTGCGCAGCACGCTCGTCAGGTTCACGTCCAGGACCGGGTTCCAGCGTTCCGCGGGCATGTTGGCCAGCTTGCGGTCCCGGGTGATGCCGGCGTTGTGGACGAGGACGTCGAGGCCGCCGGGAGCCAGCGCCGACGCCATGCGTTCCCCGGCGTCGTCCGCCGTGATGTCCAGCGGCAGCGCCGTACCGCCGAGCCGGTCCGCGATCCGTACCAAATCCGCCTGCGCGGACGGCACATCGAGTACGACCACGTGGGCACCGTCCCGCGCGAGGACCTCCGCCACCGCCTCGCCGATTCCCCGGGCCGCCCCGGTGACCAGCGCCGTACGGCCGGACAGGGGCCGGTCCCAGTCGCCGGGGGCGGTCGGCTCGGTCTCTCCGACCTCGATCACCTGGCCGCTGACGTACGCCGACCTCGGCGAGAGCAGGAACCGCAGCGTGGACTCCGCGGCCGCCGCCGAGCGCATGCGGACGAGCGTTGCCGTGCGGCCCTTGCCCAGCTCCTTGCCCAGGGAGCGTACGAAGCCCTCCAACGCCTGTTGCGCCGCCGCCTGGTGGTGGTCGGTGGGCGAGACCGGTGCGCCGAGCACCACCACGCGGCCGTTCTCCGCCACCGAGCGCACGACGGGGTGCAGCGCCGCGTGCACGAGGGCGAGGCCGGGAGTGTCGCTTATGCCCGTTGCGTCAAGGACCACCGCTGCCGGGCGGGAGGCATCTCCGGTCAGCTTCAGGTGCGTTTTCTGCAAGATCGACGCCAGGTCCGTCTCGTACGCGGACTTCCCCGCCGTCAGATGCAGCAACTCGCCCTTGAGGTGCGGGCTTTCCGGAGTCCAGCGCCGCAGGGCCGAGGGCTGGGGCAGGCCGAGCCTCCGGGTGAGGAAGCGGCCGGGTGCGGTGCCCGTGAAGTTCAGATAGCGGTCGGCCATTGTCCAACTCCCAGCTCGGTCGTAAATTTACTTCAGAGTAAGGTTACTCAAGGGTCAGGAGTTGGTCGAGACATGAATCTGCCCACCACCCGCCGCGTGGCGGTCATCGGCGGCAGCCGCATCCCCTTCGCGCGCTCCGACGGCCCGTACGCCACGGCGTCCAACCAGGAGATGCTGACCGCCGCGCTCGACGGACTCGTGGAGCGGTACGGGCTCCAGGAGCCCGGCGCGGTGGGCGAGTTCGTCGCCGGAGCCGTGCTCAAGCACAGCCGGGACTTCAACCTCGCCCGCGAGACCGTCCTCGGCTCGCGCCTCGCGCCGACCACGCCCGCGTACGACATCCAGCAGGCCTGCGGCACCGGCCTGCAAGCCGTCATCGCCGCCGCCAACAAGATCATGCTCGGCCAGACCGAGTCGGCCGTGGCGGGCGGCGCCGACACCGCGAGCGACGCCCCGCTCGGCGTCAACGACTCGCTGCGCAAGATCCTCCTCGCCGCGCGCCGCGCCAAGACCACCGGGGGCCGCGTCAAGGCGCTCGCCCGCGTGCGCCCCTCGCACCTCGTGCCCGACATCCCGCGCAACGCCGAGCCCCGCACCGGGCTTTCCATGGGCGAGCACGCCGCCGTGACCGCACAGGCGTGGGGCGTCACGCGCGAGGCGCAGGACGAACTGGCGGCCACCAGCCACCAGCGGCTCGCCGCCGCGTACGACAGGGGGCTCCTGGACGGACTCGTCGTACCGTTCCGCGGACTTGAGCGGGACCAGAACCTGCGGCCCGGATCGAGCGTCGAGAAGCTGGCGAAGCTGAACCCGGTCTTCGGGGTGAAGGGCGCCAACCCGACCATGACCGCGGGCAATTCGACCCCGCTGACCGACGGGGCCGCGCTCACGCTGCTCGCGAGCGAGGAGTGGGCGCAGGAGCGCGGGCTCGAACCGCAGGCGTATCTGAGCGCGTACGAGACCGCCGCGGTCGACTTCGTCGGGGGTGATGTCGCCGGGGGTCAGGACGGACTGCTGATGGCGCCCGGGTACGCCGTGCCGCGGATGCTGGAGCGGGCCGGGCTCGGGCTCGCGGACTTCGACTTCGTCGAGATCCACGAGGCGTTCGCCTCGCAGGTGCTGGCCACGCTGGCCGCGTGGGAGAAGCAGGGCCTGGGGGCCGTGGACCGGGACCGGCTGAACGTCGCAGGATCTTCGCTGGCCACGGGGCATCCGTTCGCCGCCACGGGTGCGAGGATCGTCGCCACCCTGGCCAAACTGCTCGCCGAGCGGGGGGCTCCCGGACGCGGGCTCATCTCGATCTGCGCGGCGGGCGGCCTCGGGGTGACGGCGATTCTCGAGCGGGGGTGAGGGCCTCTTCTGAACAGGGGGTGACGACTCGCCGTCGGCTCCCCAAGCCCACCCCTTCCCGAAACCGGGGGCAAGCCCCCGGGCCCCCGCAGCAAGCCCCCGGCACCCCCGGGGCTCCGCCCCGGACCCCGCTCCTCAAACGCCGGAGGGGCTGAATTCCCTACCTGTCCCCCCGATATGCAAGGAGCCGCCCCCATGCCCCCCGTCCCCCCGCAACCCGCCCTCGTCGAACCCCACCTGCGGCACCTCGACGGCGCTGTGCGCGAAGTCTCGGTGCCGCCCTTTGCCGCTGCCGTCCGGCAGGGGTCCCTCGCCGACATCCCCTTCGACAACGCCCGTGAGGCCCCCGCCGAAGCCGTGCTCTCCCGGAAGGGGGACGACGGGCGGTGGCGGGACGTGACGGCCGCGGAGTTCGCCGACGAGGTTCTCGCCGTGGCCAAGGGGCTCATCGCCGAGGGGCTTGCTCCGGGGGACCGGCTCGCCATCATGGCGCGTACGACGTACGAGTGGACGCTGCTCGACTTCGCGGGCTGGGCGGCGGGCCTCGTCACCGTGCCCGTCTATCCGACCTCCTCCGCCTACCAGACCCGCTGGATACTCCAGGACTCGGGCGCCGTCGCGCTCGCCGTCGAGACCGTCGCGCTCGCCGCGTCGCTCGGGCCCGAGCGCGACCGGATGCCCGACCTGGAGCACCTGTGGTCCTTCGAGAAGGGCGACGTGCGGCGGCTCGCCGAGCTGGGGCGCAAGGAGGGCATCTCTGATGCCGAAGTGGAGCGGCGGCGGGCGCAGTCGGGGCCCGACTCCGTCGCCACGCTCATCTACACCTCCGGGACGACCGGGCGGCCCAAGGGCTGCGTGCTGACCCACGGCAACTTCTTCGCCGAGGTCGACAACGCCATCGAGCTGCTCCACCCGGTCTTCAAGTCCGTCAGCAAGGCGCCTGCGTCCACCCTGCTCTTCCTGCCGCTCTCGCACGTCTTCGGGCGCATGGTCGCCGTCGGCTGTCTGCGCGCGCGGGTAAGGCTCGGCCACGCGCCCAGCATCCAGACCGAGGACCTGCTGGGGGATCTGGCGGGATTCCGGCCCACCTTCCTGCTCGCCATTCCCTACGTACTCGAAAAGGTCTTCAACACCGGACGCGCCACCGCCGAGAAGATGGGCCGCGCCTCCTCCTTCGACCGCGCGGCCCGCATCGCCGTCCGCTACGGCGAGGCCGTCGAGGCGCAACAGCACGGCACGGGACCCGGCCCGGCGTTCGGGCTGCGCATGGCCCGCGCGCTGTACGACCCGCTCGTCTACCGGCGTATCCGCGCCGCGCTCGGCGGCAAGGTGCGCTACGCGATCTGCGGCGGCTCACCGCTCGGCCGCCGCCTCGCCGCCTTCTACGCGGGCGCCGGCATCGAGATCTTCGAGGGGTACGGCCTCACCGAGACCACGGCGGCGGCGACCGTGACCCCGCCCCTGAAGCCGCGGCTCGGCACGGTCGGCTGGCCGCTGCCCGGTACGCGCGTGCGGATCGCGGACGACGGCGAGGTGCTGCTCGCCGGAGGGCAGGTCTTCGCCGGGTACTGGGACGGGCAGGCCCGTCGTGCCGTGCCCGCGACGCAGGAGTGGTTCGCGACGGGAGACATCGGCGCCCTCGACGCCGACGGATATCTGTCCATCACGGGCCGCAAGAAGGACATCCTCATCACCACCGGCGGCAAGAACGTGGCGCCCGCCCCGCTGGAGGACTGGCTGCGCGCCCACCCGCTGGTCGGCCAGTGCATGGTGGTCGGCGACGACCGGCCCTACATCACCGCCCTGATCACGCTGGAGCCGGAGGGCATCGCGCACTGGTGCCGCATGAAGAAGAAGGTGCACACGGGCCCCGGCCTGGTGGACGACGCCGACCTGCGCGAGACCCTTCAGCGTGCCGTCGACGAGGCGAACAAGCTCGTGTCGCGTGCCGAATCCATCCGGCGGTTCGCCGTCCTGCCGGTGGATTTCACCGAGGAGAGCGGCCATCTGACCCCGTCCCTGAAGCTGAAGCGGGACGCCATCGAGCGGGACTTCGCGGCGGAGATCGAGGGACTGTACGGACACGCACGGTAATTTCGCCCGGCGAATGTCACTCACTGTCATCTGAACGGGCGGGGGCGCAGCCCCGCCCTTAGGGTGATCGAGGGGCAGACCCTGGGAGGTTGCCGTGCGCAGAGCTGTTGCGCTCGCCGGCGCTACCGCGCTGGCCGTCATGGGGACAGGGGCCTGGCTGCCGGGCGACAGCGCGGCGGCTGCGCCCTCGCCGTCATCACCGTCATCCCGGCTGTCGTCCTCGCCGTCGCCCGATCTGTCCCGCTACTACTCGCAGAAGATCAAGTGGGGCGCGTGCGAAGAGGGCGGAGCGGGCCTTCTCATCGGCGGCTCCGACGCCACGCCCGTCCCCGAGGACAAGAACATCCGGTGCGGCAAGATCACTGTTCCCCTCGACTACGCGCACCCCAAGCGCGACACGATCAAGCTCGCCATGGTCCGCATCAAGGCCAGCGGCAAGCCGCGCGGCTCGCTCCTGCTGAACTTCGGCGGCCCGGGCGGCGCCGGGGTCTCCGGGCTCCTCAACTCGCAAAAGGAGTTCGAGTATCTCGGCAAGGGATATGACGTGGTCTCCTTCGACCCCCGCGGTGTGGGCGAGAGCTCGCCCGTGAGCTGCGGGAACGACGCCGGCGCCGATGATCCGGCGGCCGCGGGGGACTCCGACGACCCCGCCGCCATGCTCGACCAGATGCGCAAGACAGCCGAGGCCTGCAAGAAGAAGTCAGGGCCGGTCCTGCCGTACGTCGGGACCGTCAACGTCTCGCGCGACATGGACGTCATGCGGCAGGTGCTCGGCGACAAGAAGCTCAACTACCTGGGCTTCTCGTACGGGACCCGGCTCGGGTCCGTGTACGCGGCGCAGTTCCCGAAGAACGTCGGGCGGATGGTCCTCGACGGCGTGGACACCCTCACCGAGGACGTCGCCGAGCAGGCCCTGGTCAGCGCGGAAGGCCGCCAGACCGCGCTCGACAACTTCGTCAAGTGGTGCACGGAGAACCCCGGTTGTGTCCTCGGCACCGACGCGCGCGCGGCCCGCGGCAACATGTCCGAGCTGGTCAAGGGGCTCGACGCGTATCCGCTCCAGTCCTCGGACGGTTCGGAGTTCACCGGCCAGGACGTCGTGGACGTACTCGGGCAGGCGCTCTACAGCAGGCAGTCGTGGCCCGCGCTCTCGCAGGCTCTCGGCGCGCTCCTCGCCGACGGGGACCCGCGGGCGCTGCTGCGGATGGGCGGATCGCTGGCCCAGCAGCGGCGCGCGCCCGGGGACGTGCCCGCCGACAACATGGCCGCCGCGCTCATGGCCGTGAACTGCGCGGACGACCCGGACCGGCCCTCCGGGAAGAGCGTCGAGAAGAAGGTCACCAAGCTGCAGAAGGAGTTCGAGTCGACGTCCGACATCTTCGGGAAGTCGATGCTGATGCCGGTCCTCTTCTGCTTCGGGCGGCCCGCCGGTACGGACTACATC
>NZ_JBNNJZ010000473.1:0-6433 GCF_050270335.1 Streptomyces sp. NPDC059900 | reverse complement strand
GTTTGTGGCATGGCCCTTCCTGGGGGTCCCCCCGGACGGAGTCCGGAGGAAGGTCAGATACCGGCGCCCCGCTGGCTCGCGTAGAAGACCAGGCGGTACTTGCCGATCTGCACCTCGTCGCCGTTCGACAGCGCGACCGAGTCGATGCGCTCCCGATTGACGTACGTGCCGTTGAGGCTGCCCACGTCGGCGACGGTGAAGGACCCGTCCCCGAGGCGACGGAACTCCACGTGGCGACGCGAGACGGTCACGTCGTCCAGGAAGATGTCGCTCTGCGGGTGACGCCCCGCCGTGGTCAGCTCGCCGTCCAGGAGGAAGCGGCTGCCCGAGTTCGGCCCCCTGCGCACCACGAGGAGCGCGGAGCCGAGCGGCAGTGCGTCAACGGCGGCCTGGGCCTCCGGCGAGAGGGCGGGCGAGGCGGTCTGCCCCGTCACCTCCGCGTCGTAGGCCTCCAGGCCCGAGATGGAGATCGTGGAGGTCGTCTCGGACGGACGCTCCGGCGCGGCCCCGGCCCGCAGCGGCGCGCCGCAGTTGGAGCAGAACCGGCTCGCCTCGGCGTTGCGGTTCCCGCACCTCGTACACACCAGAGCCATGGACGGATCCTCCTGCCGCGGCTGCCCCGCGGGGGCATTCGATGCGTACGGATCGGGGGTAAACCCTCCACCCGTACTTGAGGTTGACGGTTCTCCGAAACCTATGCGGCCCGCACCGGCAGGGTCAACAGACGACGCGCCCTGCGCGCCCGAAATGTCACCGCCTGGCCCACCGACCTGGTCGCGGAACATCGGGCGCTCGCCGCCCTGCTCCTCGGCATCTCCATGGCGCGCGGCACGGTGCCGGGCAGTGGCGGGGTTGCCGCTGTCCTCACGTGCACTCTTGCCGAACAACTTCGCAAACAACTTCACGGGCGATTCCCCTTGACCGAAACAGACCCGCCCGTGGGGCAGGACGAACCCTGATTGCACACACCGCCGTACACCGGAAGTACAGACATCCTCACAACGTCCGTATCCGCCAAACAGTTTCCACCACGCACCACGCTTACGATGCGCCGACCCCCCGCAACCTCATGCCCTCGACCGGCGGCCCCCATGCACCCCCGCCTCACTGGGACGACGACCGAGCGTAGTCAGGCCGCTTCGCCGCTCGCAAGGCGTCCACCACGATCTTCTCCGCTCGCGTCACGGTGACGGTGGCTTGCTCCTTCTCCAGAGTCTGCACCACGCCACCTGGGATGTTCAGCGCCGGCTCGAGATCCTGCGGCTTGCCGATCACCTTGAACCGGTAGGGCTTGCCGACCGCGCGGCCGTCCACCCGTACACCACCACTGTCCGTATCCGACAGATAGGTGTTGGCCACTACGCGTACATCATTGATCTGGATGGCCTCGGCACCCGCGGCGCGCAGCTCCTGAATGGCGTCGAGCAGCATGTCCGCCTCGACCGACCCCTTCTTGTCATCGATGGTCAGCGTGATTCCAGGACCCTGCGCCGCCACGGTGCCCGCCAGGATGCCGAGTTGTCGTTCCTTCTCGACCGTCTGCTTGCGGGCCTCCTCGGCCTGGTCCGAGCTGTTCTCAAGCCCGGTGCGCTGATCCTCGAGACGCTGCTTCTCACCTTCCAGACGCTGTGTACGGTCATCCAGTTCATCGAGAATGCGAACGAGATCTTCCTGACGTGCTCCGCGCAGCGCACTGCTGTCGTTGTTGGAGCGCACCTGGATGGCCAGGCCCAGTCCCAGCACGAAGAGCAGCAGGGCGACGATGAGTTGAGGACGCGTGACGCGCGGCGGCCAGAGCCCCTTCGCCAACCGCTGACGGCCGCTCTGCGAGGCCCGCTCCTCTTGGTCGTGCCGCTGCTCGTCCCCCTCCGGCGCCGCCGGCTCAGCGGGCTCCACGGGCGGCGGGCCCTGCACCTCTGCGGGCAGCTCCCTGCTCCGGTTGTCGCCGCCGGGTGTCTCTTGCGTACCCATCGGCGTCACGCCCTGAAGATGTGTCGGCGGATGGCGGCGGCGTTCGAGAAGATCCGGATGCCGAGGACCACCACGACACCGGTGGAGAGCTGGGCGCCGACGCCCAACTTGTCGCCCAGGAACACGATCAGGGCGGCCACGACGACGTTCGAGAGGAACGACACCACGAAGACCTTGTCGTCGAAGATCCCGTCGAGCATCGCACGCAGGCCTCCGAAGACCGCGTCGAGTGCCGCCACCACGGCGATCGGTAGGTACGGCTCGACCACGGCCGGAACCTCGGGCCGGACCAACAATCCGGCCACGACTCCCACGACGAGGCCCAGTACGGCGATCACGATGTGCCCTTTCCTGCCTTCGGCTCTGCTGTACGTACGGTCACACTCGGTGCTGCCGGCAGTCGGACGTCATCATGGACGGAAATGCTGGTCCGGACGCCGAAGTTCTCCTGCAAAGCATGCAGATACTGACCGTCGCGACTGTTCTGGAAACGCGTGCTCAAGCGCTGCCCGTCACCCACGGCAAGCACCGTATACGGCGGCACGAGCGGCTTGTTGTCGACCAGTATCGCGTCACCCGCGGCCCTGATCGCCGACAGCGCCGTCAGCCGCTGGTCATTGATGGCGATCGCCTCGGCGCCGGACTGCCACAAGCCGTTGACGACCCGTTGCATGTCGCGGTCCCGCACCCGCCCGGTGTCGGAGAATCCCGCGCTCTCCCGCGGCCCGCCCCCGCCCTGGTCGGCTTCCTTGGCGTCGTCCACCACAAGCTTCACGCCCGGCCCGTCGACCTTGGTGGCACCGGAGAGCAGGGACACCAACTCACCCTGGCTGCCCCCGTGTTTCTTCAGTGCCTCGCGCTGCCGGGCGCCCACGTCGTCGCGGAGCGTCTCCACATCCCCTTCGAGCTCGTCGGCGTCCGAGGTCGCCGCCTCGATCCGGTCGATGAGCTCGGAGCGCTCCTTGGCGACCACCGGGGCAGCTATCCGCGCCTGCGCGGCACCCACGGTCACCACAAGGGCAGCCAGCACCAGTCCGAGCGCGAGTCCCAGCTTCGCCCGCAGCGGACGCGGCATTCCACCGTCGCCCTGCGCCTTCTTGCGGGCCGCCGCCTCGGCATAGCCCTCGTCCAGGCTGTGGTCCATGACCGTGGTCAGCAGCGACATGGAGGCGTCCGGACGCCGGGGGCGTGAGGGGGTGCTCCGAACGGGGGGCTGCTGCGGCATGCCGCACATCGTCGCACGTCGCGGGCACTACCTCCGAATGGCCCCACCGGCGTGCCGGACAGCACCTCTCACGGGTGCCGTCCGGCCCGTCCCACCGGTCAGCGACCGGCGCTGTCCACCACGGCCGACCACTCGTCGAGCAGCGCCTGAGCGGACGCGTCGTCGGGTCCCTCGGCCCACAGATGGGTGACGGCCTCCGCGGGGTCGGGCAGCACAAGCACCCAGCGCCCGTCGGCCTCCACGACCCGCACGCCGTCGGTCGTGTCCACCGACCGGTCCCCCGCCGCCTCCACGACGGTCCGCATGACCAGCCCCTTGACCGCCCACGGCGTCGCAAGGTCACGCCGGAGCACATGCGCACGCGGGATACGCGCGTCGATCTGGCTCAGCGTGAGCTGCGTCCGCGCGACCAGACCGATCAGCCGCACAAAGGCGGCCGTACCGTCGAACACGCTGCTGAACTCGGGGATGATGAACCCGCCCCGGCCGTCGCCGCCGAAGATGGTCGCCTCATCGCGCCCCACCCGCGTCAGATCGTCGGGCGACGTGGTCGTCCAGTCGACCTGCGTCCCGTGGTACGCGGCCACCTGCTCGGCGATGCGCGTCGTCGTCACCGGCAGCGCGACCCGCCCGCTGCGGCGTTCCGCGGCGACCAGGTCGAGCATGACGAGAAGCGCGCGGTCGTCCTCGATGATCCGCCCCTTCTCGTCGACGAGCGAAAGCCGCTCACCCACGGGGTCGAACCGCACACCGAAGTCGGCACGCGACGACGCCACGATCTCACCGAGCCGCACAAGGCCCGACCTGCGCGCCTCATAGGTCTCGGTCGGACGCGACTCGTCGAGACCCGGGTTGATGGTCAGCGCGTCCACGCCGAGGCGGCCCAGCAGGCTGGGCAGCACAAGGCCCGCACTGCCGTTGGAGGCATCGACGACCACCTTCAGGTCCGACTCGGCCACTCCCGTCGTGTCGACGTTGCGCAGCAGCGAACCGGTGTAGGAGTCGAAGACGCTGGAGGGGAAGTGCAGATCCCCGATCTCCCCGGGGAACGCCCGCCGGTACTCCTGACGCGCGTAAACCCGGTCCAGCTTGCGCTGACTCCCCTGCGACAGGTCGGCCCCGCGCGCGTCGAAGAACATGATGTCGACGGAGTCGGGCGCACCCGCCGTCGTCCGGATCATGATCCCGCCGGCGCTGCCCCTGGCCGTCTGCTGCCGCGCGACGGGCAGCGGCACGTTCTCCAGGTCCCGTACGTCGATGGCGCTGGCCTGCAACGCCGAGATCACCGCTCGCTTCAGGGCCCTGGCGCCTCGCGAGTGGTCACGCGCCGTGGTGACGGTCGAGCCCTTCTTCAGGGTGGTGGCGTACGCCCCCGCGAGCCGTACCGCGAGCTCGGGAGTGATCTCCACGTTCAGGATCCCGGAGACCCCGCGAGCGCCGAAGAGATGGGCCTGGCCCCGCGACTCCCAGATGACCGACGTGTTGACGAAGGCGCCGGCCTCGATCGTTTTGAACGGGTAGACCCGCACATTGCCCTGGATAATCGATTCCTCACCGACGAGGCACTCATCGCCGATGACGGCACCGTCCTCGATGCGGGAGGCCCGCATGATGTCGGTGTTCCTGCCGATGACACAGCCCCGCAGGTTGCTGTGCTGACCGATGTAGACGTTGTCGTGCACGACGGCCTTGTGCAGGAATGCCCCGGCCTTGACGACCACGTTCGAGCCCACGACCGTGTGCTCGCGGATCTCGGCGTCCGCCTCCACCTTTGCGTAGTCGCCGATGTAGAGCGGCCCGCGCAGCGTGGCGTCGGGGTGCACCTCGGCGCCTTCGGCGACCCACACGCCGGGCGAGATCTCGAAGCCGTCGAGCTCCACGTCGACCTTGCGCTCAAGGACGTCGGCCTGGGCCTTGACGTAGCTCTCGTGCGTGCCGACGTCCTCCCAGTAGCCCTCGGCGATGTACCCGTATACGGGCTTTCCTTCCTTCATCAGCTGAGGGAAGACATCTCCGGACCAGTCCACCGACACATCGGCGTCGACATAATCGAAGACTTCGGGCTCCATGACATAGATGCCCGTGTTCACCGTGTCGGAGAAGACTTGCCCCCAGGTCGGCTTCTCGAGGAAGCGTTCGACCTTTCCTTCTTCGTCCACGATGGTGATGCCGAATTCCAGCGGATTGGGAACGCGCGTCAGGCAGACGGTGACGAGCGCGCCCTTCTCCTTGTGAAAATTGATCAGCTCGGTGAGATCGAAATCGGTGAGCGCATCACCGGAAATCACGAGGAACGCATCGTCCTTCAATGCTTCCTCGGCGTTCTTCACACTCCCGGCAGTACCGAGTGGCTTCTCCTCATTGGCATAGGTGAGCTCCATCCCGAGCTCTTCACCATCGCCGAAGTAATTCCTGACCAGAGAAGCCAGGAACTGGACTGTCACTACGGTCTCGGTGAGCCCATGCCTCTTGAGCAGCCGCAGCACGTGCTCCATGATGGGCCTATTGGCCACCGGCAGGAGCGGCTTGGGCATGCTCGAGGTCATAGGGCGAAGGCGCGTGCCTTCGCCTCCGGCCATTACGACGGCCTTCATGTCGGAAGCGTCCTCCTCAATAGGTGACGTCCTAGCCGACTTGGCCCGCCAAATGATGCCCGTATACGTGACTTACGGGGCTGCAAGCCTCCACAGCTGCCGAATCGGCAAGCTCAATCGGCCGTGACGTCCGCACGGACAAGTCGGCGAACCTGAACCACGTAGAGGATCCCTGCCCACCAGTACAGAGTTGTACCCCATCCTGCGAACGCCCATCCGAAAATAGCGGCCAGAGTACTGATCCAGCCACTTCCGTCACTGAGGAGCAGCAGCGGAAAGGCGTACATCAAGTTGAAGGTGGCCGCCTTGCCGAGGAAGTTCACCTGCGGCGGCGGATAGCCGTGGCGTCTGAGGATCCCGACCATCACCAGCAGAACCAGCTCACGCAGGAGCAGCACCGCGGTCAGCCAGAGCGGGAGAATCTCCCGCCACGTCAGCCCGACCAATGTCGACAAGATATAGAGCCGGTCGGCAGCCGGGTCGAGCAGCCTGCCCAGGTTGCTGATCTGGTTCCAGCGGCGGGCCAGCTTGCCGTCGAGATAGTCACTGATGCCGCTCAGCATCAGCACCAACAGCGCCCAGTGATCACTCTTGGGCCCGCCGAACTCGGGCCTGAGGATCAACCACAGGAAGAGGGGTACGC
>NZ_JBNNJZ010000472.1:0-6453 GCF_050270335.1 Streptomyces sp. NPDC059900 | reverse complement strand
GGACGGCGCCGTGGTCGCCGAGGGCACTCCGCACGAGGTCGTCACGGCCGAGCTGGTCGAGGAGGTGTTCGGTCTGCGCTGTCTGGTGACGCGCGATCCGGTGGCCGGCGGCCCCCGGGTCGTGCCGCTCGGCCGCGAACGAACCCGGCACAGGATTGCTGACAACACCGATGCAGAGAGCGCGATACATGTCTGATCCGTCTGTCGAGAAACTGTCGATCGGTGAGTGGAGTCCGGAGAGGTTTCGACGACATCTCCAGGAGTCAGGTACACCGCTTGTCGAGCGGGTCGGTGTGGACGAGGTGGAGGTGACGTTCGTCGACGAGCCCGCAGACGACTCGACGGTCACTCTCTCGGTGGTGATCGGCCCCAGAATCGGCTTCAACCCGGTCGGCACGGAGTTCACCGCGGTGGAGGGGACGCCGTTTCGTGTGCTCACCCTGCGGATGCGTTCCGACCTGCGTTTCTCGTACGTGTTCACGCGACGCGGGCCGACGGGTACGGGGGAGGGGGCGCAGGTCCCCGACCCGTTCAACCCGCCGCCGAGGTTCTCGGAGTGCGCGGTGCAGCGCTTCTCCGGTGCCTCGGTGGCCGTGCTGCCCGACGCGGAGCCGCTGCCCTGGCTCGGCCAGGCCGAAGCACGGCCGGCCCCGGCGATGGACCTTGCCGTGACGGTAAGTCAGTTGCTGGGAACCGAACGCCGCATCTGGGTCTCGATGCCCCCTGGAGAGATCTCGGACGACAGCGCACTGCCCTTCGTGATCCACCTGGACGGGACAGCGGATCACAGCGCGCCCAGCGTGCGTGACGTTCTGGTCGAGGCGGGTCTGATCCGGCCCTGTGCGGTGGTCCTCGTCGACCAACTCGGACCGCAGCGCGACCAGGAGCTGCTCTGCGATCCGGCGTTCTCCCGGATGCTGGTCGAAGAACTGCTGCCGTGGCTCCACCACCGCTATCCGCTGTCGCGCGACCCCGCCGACGTGGCGCTGGCCGGTGAGAGCTTCGGCGGCTTGTGCGCCGGCTGGACCGTGCTGCATCACCCCGGTGCCTTTGGCAACGCCATCCTCCAGTCCCCCTCGTGCGGGTACCACCCCGACCTCACGTGGGGCACCGGAGCCGGCGAGCTGCTGCGGCGCACCCCCGTACCGACACTGATCGCCGACTACCTCGCCGCAAAAATGGCGCCGGTCCGCGTCTTCCACGACGTCGGTGAGCTGGAGAGCTCGCTCACCCACAGCCGATGGCTGGACCACGTGCTCACCACGAAGGGCTACGACACCCGCTACCGGGAATTCGCCGGCGGACACGACTACGCATGGTGGCGGGGACTCTTCGCCGAGGCCCTGCTCTGGTGCTTCCCGCTCGAGAGCAGGGACGGGAGCCACGCGTGAGCAACTCCTCGCGTCCCCTGGGCGCCGACACCGCAGGACTGGGGCGAGGACCGCTGACCCGCCGGCTGCCCGTGCTGCTGCAGGCGCCCCCCGAACCAATCGAGGCTCCCGCGTTCGAGGCCGGGGCGGGGATCACACCGGGGCGGTTCCTGCTGCGCGCGATCTTCTCGGTGAAGCGGGTCACCGTCCCGGCGATGCTCCTCGCGGTCGTGTGGCAAGTGGGCGAGTCGGCGGTCCCCGTGGTCATGGGGGTTGCCATCGACCGGGCGCTCGCGACGGGCGACGCGTCGCAGCTCCTCCTGTGGCTGGGCGTGCTGATGGCCCTGTACATCGCGCTGACGGTGGCGGCGAAGTCGGCGAACCGGCTGACCTCGTATGCGGTGCAGCTGCTGCAGCACCGGCTGCGCAGCACCCTGTCGACCGCCGTGCTGCATCCGGCCGGCGGCGCGGCCCGGGCGCCGGACGGCAGCGTCGTCTCGGTGATGACCAGCGACGTCGCCCGCCTGGCCAACGCGGTGATCCTGCTGGTCATGCCGGTCTCGAGGATCGCTGCCATCGGGTTCATCGCCGTATCGCTGCTGGCGACGCACTGGCTGCTGGGGCTCGTGGTGCTGCTCGGAGCGCCTGCCGCGGTGTGGCTGATGGGCGTGCTCAGCGAGCGGCTCTCCCGCGACACCCGCGCCTACCAGCAGCTCTTGGCCTCCACCGTCGGGCGGGCCACGGATCTGGTCGCGGGCTACCGGGTGGTCAAGGGGATACGCGCCGAGGCCGAGGCAACCAGGAGGTATCGGCAGGCGAGCCAGGAGACCCTCGCCGGAGCCCAGCGCAACGCGGGGCTCCTGGGGAGGTTCCTCGTGGGCTCGGGTGCAGTCAGCGGCGTCTTCGTCGCCGCCGTGATGGGGCTGGCGGGCTGGTTCGCCGTGGACGGGCGCCTCAGCATCGGCGAGTTGATCGCCGCCGTCGGCCTCACCCAGGCACTGCTGCCGCAGATCCAGTCGATCGCGAGCATCTCCATCCCCAACCTCGCCGGGGCCCGCGCCGCGTCCGCGCGCGTCATCGACGTGCTGCGCGACACGGGCAGTCAGCCTCCCGCACAGGACGACGCGATACGGTCTGAGGTCGCGCTGCTGCCCGTACTGGAGGTGGCCGCGCCGGCTGCGACGATCCGGGTGGACCCCGGCGAGCTCGTGGGAGTGCGCGCCGATGACCGGACCGCCGCCCGCATCGCGTGGGCGCTCCTTGACCCACGCGCCTCCGGTGAGATGGAGGTGCGGCTGGACGGGTTTGCGGCACGAGAGCTGACCGCGCGGGAATACCGCTGCCGGGTTACGGCCGCCCCGCACCGGGCCACGCTGTTCAGCGGAACGATCCGCGACAACCTCACCGCCGGCTCCGGTGCCGGCGCATCCGAGCTCATCGATGCCGCGCTGCGAGCCGCGGCGTGCGACGACTTCGCCGCCGACCTCGACCTCCCGGTCGGCGAGGACGGCAACCGCCTCTCCGGCGGCCAGCGCCAGAGGATTGCGCTCGCCCGCGCACTCGCGAGCGACGCCCCCATACTCGTGCTGCACGACCCGACCACGGCGGTGGACCCGGTCACCGAACACGCGATCGCGGAGCGTCTGCCCGGCGTCCGCGCTGGCCGCTCGACGCTGCTGATCACCTCATCCCCGGTACTGCTCGCACGCTGCGACCGCGTCATCGACCTGCCCGAGGACACACCCCTGCGCAAAGGGGACGCACCCCTGCACCCAAGGACGGTGGGATGAACGTCGCATCCGCTACGACCGGGCACGCCCTGCCCGTCGCGAACGGCCGGGCAACGGCCAGCAATGTGTGGCAGCTCAGCCGCGGACGCCGGCTCCGCCTCACCGCCGTCGCCCTGACTGGGATCCTCAGCACCGCCGTCGACCTGATCCCGCCGGTGGCGATCGGGCACCTCGTCGACCGGGTGCAGGCGGGCACCGCGGATCTCGGCACCGTACTGACGGTCACGGGCGTGATGGCGCTCTCGGCCGTCCTCGGTGCCGCAGGCACCGCGGTGACGATCGCGCACGCCACCCGCATCTATCACACCGTCCTCGCCGCGTTGCGCGAACGGCTGGTGAGCCGCGCGATGCTGCTCCCGCAGCACCGCGTCGAGCGCGCCGGTACCGGGGACCTCATATCCCGCTCCAGCGATGACGTCACCGCCGTCGCCGACGCCGCCCCCGCGGTGATCCCCGCGCTCACCGTCACCGCGTTCACCATCGTCGTGTCCCTGGCCGGGCTCGCGGCGCTGGAGTGGCCCTATGCGGCCGCGTTCGCCATCGTACTGCCCGTCTACGCGCTCGCCATGCGGTGGTACTTGCGCATCGGGCCCCGCGTGTACCGGGCCGAGCGCGCGGCGATGAGTGCGCGCGCCCAGCAGATCATCGAGTCCCAGCGCGGCTACGCCACCGTGCTCGGCTTCGGCCTCGCCGGGCACCGTCATCGCGCCGTGCTGACGAACTCCTGGGATGTCGCGGTGCAGTCGATCCGGGCACGCACCGTGCAGAGCATGCTCAACGCTCGGCTCAACCTCGGCGAATTCCTGAGTCTGGCCGCCGTGCTCGTCGTCGGATTCGTCCTGGTCGACCACGGGCTTTCCACCGTCGGGGGTGCCACCACCGCCATGCTGCTCGTGCTGCGCCTGCTGGGGCCGGTCAACCAGCTGCTGTTCGTCATCGATACCCTCCAGTCGGCCCTCGCCTCGCTGAGCCGCATGATCGGAGTGGTCACGATCCCGACGGTGGAACCGGTCGGCGCGTCGACGACGCCGGCAGACCCGGCAGACCTGGCAGACGCGGCGGAGACAGCCACTGCCGTCCAACTCCGCGGAGTCGCGTTCCACTACGCCGACGGCCCACCCGTACTCGACAGCATCGACCTCGACATCCCGGCCGGCCAGCACCTCGCGATCGTCGGCCCGTCCGGGGCAGGGAAGACCACGCTCGCCTCCGTGATCGCGGGCGTTCACCAGCCTGACGACGGGACCGTGACCCGTCCCCGCCGCACTGCGGTGATCTCCCAGGAAGTACACGTATTCGCCGGGACACTACGAGACAACCTCACACTCGCCGCCCCCGACGCCACCGACCGCGACATCCGCGCCGCGCTCGAAACCACCGGCGCAGCCGATCTGCTGGACCTCTCGGCGGATGCCCTCGACACGGCGGTCGGCACCGGTGGACATCCGCTCACCGATGCACAGGCGCAGCAGCTCGCCCTGTCCCGCCTGCTCCTCGCCGACCCCGAGCTGGCGATCCTCGACGAAGCCACCGCCGAGGCCGGCTCCGCCCACGCCGAGCGGCTCGACCGCGCCTCGGAGGCGGTCCTTGCCGGCCGGTCCGGCATCGTGATCGCTCACCGGCTCTCCCAAGCCGCTCCGTGCGACCGGATCGTGGTCATGGACGCCGGCCGCGTCATCGAGACCGGCACCCATGACGAACTCCTCACCGCCGGTGGCACATACGCCCGGCTGTGGGCGGTGTGGCAGGCCGGGCAACACATCAGCACGAGCAGGTGAGGGCGGCGCCGGACCGTCTTCGGGCGTCGCGGGATGCTGGAGACCGCTGCGCTCCGGTGCGGCCACAGGGCGCGCAGCTCCTCCTCCAGGACGAGAGCTGTCGCCGCCCTCGCGTGGGATTTCGGTGGCGTGGGGTAGCCGGTCGTGGTGAGGTTTGGCCAGTTGAGGAGAGGAACGTCTTTCATGCGTGCTCGGAACATAGGTGCGTCAGCCGCCACGGCGTTGGCGCTCGTGGCCGCCCGCGACCTGGTGCAGAAGAAGCACGCGCTGCTGAGGAACTTCCCCGTGGTGGGGCACGCCAGGTACTTGCTGGAGAAGATCGGCCCCGAGCTGCGGCAGTACGTCGTGACGTCCAACGACGAGGAACGGCCCTTCAGCCGTGACCAGCGCAGCTGGATCTACGCGTCGGCGAAGGAGGAGAACAACTACTTCGGGTTCGGCACCGACAACGACGTCGAGCACGTGCAGGGTCACGCGTACGTGAAGCAGCGCACGTTCGCCGGTCGGCTGCCCGATCTGCGCGACGCACAGGCGCCGTTGCCCTCGGCCAAGGTGCTCGGCGGACCACGAGGCCGCGCGAAGGCGTTCCGTCCGGCGAGTGTCGTCAACATCTCGGCGATGAGCTTCGGCTCGCTGTCCGGCGCGGCCGTCACGGCGCTCAACAAGGGCGCGGCGCTGGCCGGGACGATGCACAACACCGGCGAGGGCGGCCTGTCGCCTTACCACCTCAATGGTGGGGAACTCGTCCTCCAGATCGGTACGTCGTACTTCGGCTGCCGCAACGAGGACGGGACGTTCAACCTCGACAAGCTCAAGTCCGTGGTCGCGAGCGGGCCCGTCAAGGCGATCGAGATCAAGCTCTCGCAGGGTGCGAAGCCGGGGCTCGGCGGCATGCTGCCGGGTGCGAAGGTGACCGACGAGATCGCCGGGATCCGCGACATCCCCGCGGGCAAGGACTGCGCGTCGCCGTCGCGGCACACCGCGTTCCACGACGTGGACTCGATGCTCGACTTCGTGGAACTGCTCGCCACGGAGACCGGATTGCCCGTCGGGATCAAGAGCGCCATCGGGGAAATGGGCTTCTGGGAGGAACTCGCCACCCTGATGGAGCGAGGGGATCGAGGGGTCGACTTCGTGACCGTCGACGGAGGCGAGGGCGGCACCGGGGCTGCTCCCCTGATCTTCGCCGATTCGGTGTCCCTGCCGTTCCGCATGGGCTTTTCCCGCGTCTACAGCGTGTTTGCCGAGCGCGGGCTGACCGACGACATCACCTTCATCGGCTCCGGCAAGCTCGGCCTGCCCGAGAACGCCGTCGTCGCGTTCGCCCTCGGCGTCGACATGGTCAACGTGGGCCGTGAGGCGATGCTGTCCATCGGCTGTATCCAGGCGCAGAAGTGCCATACCGACGCATGCCCCACCGGCATCGCCACCCAGGACCCGTGGCTGACGCGCGGCATCGACGCACCCTCGAAGGCCATCCGGGCCGCGACGTACCTGCGCACCCTGCGCAGGGAG
>NZ_JBNNJZ010000471.1:2336-6455 GCF_050270335.1 Streptomyces sp. NPDC059900 | reverse complement strand
CACCGCCCGCGTCGGTCAGGGTGTAGACACCGACCGGGCTGCGCTTGTCGTTCTCGCGGTGGTCGGTCGTCCAGCCCTTCTTGCCGTTGTGCGCGGCCCAGCTGCGGGTCTTGTCCCAGGTCGAGCCGGACTTCGTGTACAGGACGACGGTGGAATCGGCCGAGTCCTCGCCCTCCCCGTACACGGCGACGACCTGCCGGGAGTTCGCCGGGATCTTGTCCTGGAGGCGGTCGCCCACCTCGGGGATGCGCTTGAGGTCAGTCGTCGGCTCGGCACCCTTCGCCTGGTCCGTGCCCCCGCCCTTCTTCCCTCCGGCGTCCGCCCCGTCGTCCGCACTTCCGCAGGACGTGAGAAGAACACCGCAGGCCGCGAAGGCAGCCACCGCTCGCACCGCACCAGCTATACGCATCCGTCCATGGTCGCACCCGGTTCACGCGAGCCCGCCCGACGCCCGGCCCGCGGTGGAGAAGGGGCCGAATCTTTACTCTCCGACGGAAAATCGTTTGCCTCGCACCACCGTCCGAGGCGAACCTTTCACGGCCTGTTACCGCAGCTTGCCGCCTCTGCCGCGGCTCCCCTTCCCCCCTCCGTCCACCACCGTCCGTTCACGCCGGCACGCTCCGCCGAACCGACGGTCCGCCTCTCCGACACCGACCCCCGGGACGTCACACGTCATGCAGATTCGCGATCTACCCTTCACCGACCCGGGCATGCCGGATGCCCGGTCGGGCCCTCACTTCCTGCGCTGGCTCGGGCGAAACCAGCTGGGCGGCCAGCTGAAGTCACTCGCCTGGGGCCTGCTGCACTTCGGCTCCATCGCGGTGCTCCCCTACCTCGTCGGCATCGCCGTACAGGCCGTGATCGACCGCGACGGGGGACGGCTCGCCGTGGCGGGCGTGATGATGACCCTGTCCGGCATCGCCATCGCCCTGGGCGACACCATGCTGCACCGCACGGCGGTCACCAACTGGATCACCGCGGCCGCGCGCGTCCAGCAGCTGCTCGCCCGCAAGACCGCGCAGCTCGGCTCGGCCCTCACGCGGCGCGTCGCCGCCGGTGAAGTGGTCGCGGTATCCACCGGTGACGTCGAAAAGATCGGCTGGTTCGTGGAGGCGGCCTCGCGGTTCGCGGCGGCCGCGCTCACGGTCGTGCTCGTCTGCGTGGGCGTGGTCGTCTACCAGCCCGCCCTCGGCTTCGTCGTCGCCGTCGGCGTCCCCGTGCTCGCGCTTGCCGTCCTGCCGCTGCTGCCGCGCGCCACCCGGCGGGCCGACCACCAGCGGGAGAAGGCCGGGCGGGCGACCGAACTGGCCTCCGACACCGTGGCGGGCCTGCGGGTGCTGCGGGGCATCGGCGGCGAGGAACTCTTCCTCGACCGCTACCGCCGCGCCTCGCAGGAAGTGCGGACGGCCGCCGTGCGCAGCGCCCGGATGTGGGCGGTGATCTCGGCGGTCCAGGTACTGCTGCCGGGGCTGCTCCTGATCGTGGTCGTCTGGCACGGCGTGAACCTGGCCCGCGAAGGACGCATCACCGTCGGCGAACTGGTCACCGTCTACAGCACGGTCACCCTCATGACCTACCCGCTGCGGCACTTCGAGGAGATCGCGATGGCCTACAGCTTCTCGCGCCCCTCCGCCAAGCGCGCCGCCCGGGTGCTCTCGCTCCAGCGCACGACACACGCCGGGGGCGAACACCAGGACCGCACGGAGGCCCCCTCGGGGGATCTCTACGACCCGGCGACCGGGCTCCTCGCCCCCTCGGGCCGGTTCACGGCCGTCGTGTGCGGCGACCCCGACGAGGCGGGACGGCTCGCCGAACGCCTCGGCGGGCACGCCGCGTTCGACGGCGCGGAGGAACTGCCCTCCGTGCTCCTGGGCGGGGTGGCGCTCGACGAGGTGCCCCTTGCCACCGCCCGCACCGCCGTCCTCGTACAGGACAAGGACCCGGTACTGCTCTCCGGCACCCTGCGCGGCCTGCTCGACGTACCCGCGTCGGGAGCCGTCGACGCCGACGAGGCCCTCCAGGCCGCGCAGTGCGCCGACGTCCTGGACGCCCTGGCGCAGGCCTCGGTGGACGAGGCCCCGCTGGACGCCCACGTCACCGAGCGCGGGCGCTCCCTGTCGGGCGGCCAGCGCCAACGCCTCGCCCTGGCCCGGTCGTTGATCACCGACCGGGAGGTTCTGGTGCTCGACGAGCCGACCTCCGCCGTCGACTCGCACACCGAGGCGCGGGTCGCCGAGGGCATCAAGGGGCTGCGCAAGGGCCGTACCACCGTGGTCCTCACGTCGTCGCCGCTGCTGCTCGACCGGGCCGAGCGCGTGGTCTTCCTGCACGGGGGCGAGGTCGCCGCGGTCGGCGAACACCGCGCGCTGGTGCACAGCGAGCCGCGCTACCGGGCGGTCGTCACGCGCGAGACGGACCAGGAGCAGGCGCCGCAGGCGCACGACGGCATCCGGGCCGGCATCAGATCCGGCACGGCCACCGGCATCAAGACCGGGACAGACATCGAGGAGACGGCATGATCGGGCTTGCGCCACCGGAGTACGACCCGGCGGCCCCGACCACCGCGGACACCCTGCCCGTCGGCGCACCCGCGACGGTCGGAGCCTACGTACGCGAACTGGTCAAGCGGCACCGCCGGGCCTTCGCCCTGCTCATCACGGTCAACACCTGCGCCGTGATCGCCTCCATGGCCGGTCCCTACCTGCTGGGCGATCTGGTCGAGAACGTGTCGGACACCGCACGCGACCTCCATCTGGGGCGCACCATCGGGATCTTTGCCGTCGCCCTTGTCGTGCAGGCCTTCTTCGTCCACCAGGTACGGCTGCGCGGGGCGATGCTCGGCGAGCGGATGCTGGCCGATCTGCGCGAGGACTTCCTCGTGCGCTCGGTGGGGCTGCCGCCGGGTGTGCTGGAGCGGGCCGGGACGGGTGATCTGCTGTCGCGGATCACCACGGACGTCGACCGGCTCGCCAACGCCATGCGCGAAGCGGTGCCGCAGCTCGCGATCGGCGTGGTGTGGGCCGCGCTCCTGATCGGCGGGCTCGCCGTGACCGCGCCGCCGCTGGCCCCCGCCATCCTCATCGCCGTGCCGCTGCTTGTCGTCGGCTGCCGCTGGTACTTCAAGCGGGCGCCCTCGGCCTACCGTTCGGAGGCCGCCGGGTACGCCGCCGTGGCCGCCGCCCTCGCCGAGACCATCGACGCGGGACGGACCGTGGAGGCGCACCGGCTGGGCGAGCGCCGCGTGCAGCTGTCCGAGCGGCGCGTCAAGGAGTGGACCGCGTGGGAGCGGCACACGCTCTACCTGCGCTCCGTGCTCTTCCCGGTCATCACCTTCACCCATACCCTCGTGCTCTGCTCCGTCCTGATGGTCGGCGGCGTGTTCGTCCTGCAGGGCTGGATCGGCGTCGGCCAGCTGGCCACGGGCGCGCTGATCGCGCAGATGCTGGTCGATCCGCTGGGCATCATCCTGCGCTGGTACGACGAGCTGCAGGTCGCCCAGGTCTCGCTCGCCCGCCTGGTGGGCGTGCGGGACATCGAACCGGACGCGGGCGACACCGCCGTCGCTCCCGAGGGACGCGACGTGCTCGCGGACGACGTGCACTTCGGCTACCGCGCGGGCGTCGACGTCCTGCGCGAGGTGTCCCTGGCCGTCGAGCCGGGTTCACGCGTCGCCCTGGTCGGCCCGTCCGGCGCGGGCAAGTCCACGCTCGGCAGGCTGCTCGCCGGGATCTACGCCCCGCGCAACGGTCGCGTGACGCTGGGCGGGGCGGAACTGTCGGCGATGCCCGCCGAGGAGGTCCGCGCCCACGTCGCGCTGGTCAACCAGGAGCACCATGTCTTCGTGGGCTCCCTGCGCGACAATCTCCTGCTCGCCAGGACCGGGGCGCGGGACGCCGAACTGTGGGCGGCGCTCGGCGCGGTCGACGCGGACAGCTGGGCCAGGGCGCTGGGCGAAGGCCTGGACACCGAGGTGGGCTCGGGCGGCTTCGCCCTCACCCCGGCACAGGCCCAGCAGATCGCGCTGGCCCGCCTGGTCCTCGCCGACCCGCACACGCTGGTCCTGGACGAGGCGACCTCCCTGCTCGACCCGCGCGCGGCACGCCACCTGGAACGCTCCCT
>NZ_JBNNJZ010000471.1:0-2326 GCF_050270335.1 Streptomyces sp. NPDC059900 | reverse complement strand
TCCTGGACGGCCGCACGGTCGTGGCCATCGCCCACCGGCTGCACACCGCGCACGACGCGGATGTCATCGCCGTGGTCGAGAACGGCCGCATCAGCGAGCTGGGCAGCCATGACGAGCTGGTGGGGGCGGGGGGTGCCTACGCGGCGCTGTGGCGGTCCTGGCATGGCTAGGCCGCCCGGCGCGGCGAGCGGCAACCGGGCGCTGCTGGAGCGCCTGCTGCTGGGCGAGACGGTGGCGGAACTGCCCGTGCTCCAGGGGCAGTTCCACCAGGTCGTGATCGGTGCGGAGCGGGTGGTGCGCTTCGCCCGCACCGAGGCGGCGGCCGCCCGGCTGCCCCGTCAGGCAGCCGCCCTGCACGTTCTCGCCGGTCTCGACCTCGGCTTCCGCACGCCCGAGCCCCTGCTGGCGGGCGGCGCTGCCGGCACGGACGAGCCGCCGTTCCTGGTGCTCGGCCGGATCCCCGGCGTGCCCCTGGCCGCCGGTGCGCTCAAGCGCCCCGGGGTGGCCGAGTCGGTGGCGGCGCAGTACGCCGCGCTGCTGGCCGCGCTCGCCGATGCGGGCACCGACGCGGACGTGCGGGCGGCCCTGCCGCATGCGCGCGAGGACGAATGGCGGCGGTTCGCGAAGGACGTCCGTACGGACCTGTTCGGCCTGATGTCCGAGGCGGGGCGGCGGCGCGCCGAGCGGGAACTCGCGGCGCTCGACGCCCTTGACCATCTCACCGGGGCGGTGGTGCACCGTGACCTCGGCGGGGAGAACGTGCTGTGGCGGGACGCCGAGGGGTGGCCGCGGCTGAGCGGAGTGGTCGACTGGGACGAGGTCGCGCTCGGCGACCCGGCGGAGGACCTCGCGGCCATCGGCGCCAGCTACGGCCGGGAGCTGATGGACCGGGTGCTCGCACTGGGCGGCCGGCGGGCCGCGGACGACGGGATCGCCGCGCGCGCCGCCGCGCTGCACGGCACCTTCGCCTTGCAGCAGGCGCTGTCCGCCTACCACGACGACGACGGGGCCGAGCTGGCGGACGGCCTTGCGGGGTACAGGTAAGGGCACCCGGCTCACAGGTGAGGGCGCCCGGCCCGCCCGCCCCCCTCAGATGAAGTTCAGCGCGGCCGCGCCGCCCACTCCCCCGAGCAGCATGAACGCCGGCATCAGGACTTTGAGCTCGATCCAGCTGCCCGCCCTGAACCGCATCAGCTTCGGCGGCCCGAGGGGGTACCAGCGCTTGCGGCCGATGGGAATGGGCCACAGGATCGGGCAGCCGGAGACCGTGAGCGCGTCCCCGATGTCGTGCACCAGGGCGCCGAGCACGATCGGCAGCCCCAGCCAGAGGTACTCCTGCCCCGGCGCGGTGAACAGCCAGTCGGCGCCGTTGCCCGGCTTGTCGAGTACTCCGGCCAGGATCCAGGCGCTCGTCGCGGCCAGCAGCCACACCAGGACATCGCTGCTCGACCCGCGCGCGGCCCGCCACAGCAGGCCTTCGATGGCGAGCACCATGTGGATGAAGAGCAGCGCGAGGACCGCCCAGCGGCCGCCGAAGATGGCGAGGGCGGAGGAGCCCGCCCCGATGAGGACCGCCCACAGCCAGGTGTGCGTGAGGGTGCGGTGTCCCCCGGAGCGGCTCGGGTCGCCCGGCTTGCGCGTGGCCTTGTAGACGGCCGCCGAGAGTTTGTCGACGATCTCGCACAAACCACGGGAAATGGGGCCGAAGGCCCGCGAAATGGTCGCCGACTTGTGGTCGAGGTCGGGTGCGAGCGCCGCCCCGGCGCAGATCAAGGCTCCGACGAGGAGAACCGGCCAGGGCATCGTGTGCCCCGCCGCCGCCGCGGCCGCTCCGACGCCGAGCCAGGCCGCCGCCCCCGACAGTGAGTGTGCCGGACCCATCATGGCTGTTCCCCGCCCCATTCCCGTTGTACTGACGTGTACTGACGCTCCGTTGGCGACTCAGCGTAGCGTTCATGATCTTCATACGGGCCGCCGGTTCCCTCATCGGGTGAGAACCGGTTCCCTGATCGGGTGGGAAGAGAGGCAAGATGGGGGTGTGACACTTATTGATCAGCTGCCGCCGGATGCCGACCCCGATGCCCTCTTCGAAGCCTTCTCCTCGTGGGCCGAGGAGACGGGGATCACCCTCTGTCCGGCTCAGGAGGAGGCGCTGATCGAGGTGGTCTCCGGAGCCAACGTGATCTTGTCCACGCCCACCGGCTCCGGAAAGAGCCTGGTCGCAGCTGGTGCGCACTTCACCGCGCTGGCCCAGGACAAGGTCACCTTCTATACGGCTCCGATCAAGGCGCTGGTGTCGGAGAAGTTCTTCGACCTGTGCAAGCTC
>NZ_JBNNJZ010000470.1:0-6491 GCF_050270335.1 Streptomyces sp. NPDC059900 | reverse complement strand
GAGCCTGCCGCACGGTAGGGCGCAGCAGAAACTTGTAGGCGCGTATCACCGCGATCACCCCCTCCAACTGTGGTGACGACTCTAGTGCGGGTCACTGACAACGGCGGTCCGCCCAGCGGCGAACCGCCGCTTGCTGCCCCGCTCACGCGGGAGCTTCGTTTCACCACCCCGCCCAAATGCGGGGGTACCCACGAAGGAGACAGATGGAAAGCAGACCCAGAAAGCACCGGCACACCATGAGCATCCTCAAGGAACGGGACACATCCCGCTCGCCCCTGATCGGCGCCGCCGATCTCGCCGCCCACGCGGACCTGCCCGCGCCCGCCGCGCACACCGAAGCCGAACTCGCCGCCCTGATCGGCCTGTTGACCCTGCCGAAGGCGCGCATCGAGACCGTCACCCTCGGCCACAGTCGCGACACCGCATCGCGTGCCGCCGCCGAAGCCTTCGCCGAGGCGTGGACGGCCCGCGGCGGCACCATCCTCACCACGGTGAGCTGGCCCGAGACGGCCGCCTCGTGGCTGCGCCCCGCGCACCGCCTGACGGCGCAGCTCCCGGACGCCTGGGTCCTGGCCGCGGCGCCGCTCGGCCTCGCCCAGCTGGCCCGCCGCCTGCGCCACTCCACCGACTGGGACCCGGCCCGCAGCTACGCCTTCGCCTCGCTCCAGGACTCCCGTGTCCCCGCGCTCGCCGGAGCCGACGTGCTCCACGGCCTGCGCGGCGCCACCGCCGACGGCGCCGTCTGGGACGTGCGCCACGGCTGGGTCACCGTCCGCCCGCCCGCCGGGGAGTCCGCGTGAGCGCCCTGATCCCCCGCCCCACCAGCGAGATCGCCCCCGGCGCGGTGCACGTGCCCCAGTGGCTCACCCCGGAGCAGCAGCGCGAACTCGTCACGGCGTGCCGTGCCTGGGCCACCGGGCCGGTGCCGATCCGCCACACCGAGCTGCCGCGCGGCGGGGTGATGTCCGTGCAGACGGTGTGCGTGGGCTGGCACTGGCAGCCGTACCGGTACACCCGTACCGCCGGGGACGTGAACGGCCGGCGGGTCGCGGAGTTCCCGCAGTGGATGGTCGACCTGGGCCGCCGGGCGCTGACGGCGGCGTACGCAGACGAGTCCGCCGCCGACTACACGCCGGACACGGCCCTGGTCAACTTCTATGACAGGCAGGCCAGGATGGGCATGCACCAGGACAAGGACGAGCGGTCCTCGGCCCCGGTGGTCTCCCTGTCCATCGGCGACACCTGCGTCTTCCGCGTGGGCAACACCGAGACCCGTAACAAGCCCTACACCGACATCGAGCTGGCCTCCGGCGACCTGTTCGTCTTCGGCGGACCCTCGCGCTACATCTTCCACGGCGTGCCCAAGGTCCACGCGGGCACCGCGGACCCCGGAACCGGTCTGGCCTCGGGACGCCTGAACATCACGATGCGGGTCACCGGCCTGCCGGGGTGACCCGGCCGGCTACTCGAACCGCGAGGTGTCGCCCGCGCCGCGGCGCACGATCTCGGCCTCGCCGCCGGAGAAGTCGATGACCGTGGTCGGGCTCGTGCCGCAGTCGCCCGAGTCGACGACGGCGTCCACCTGGTGGTCGAGCCGTTCCTTGATCTCCCAGCCCTGCGTCAGCGGCTCCTCCTCGTCGGGCAGGAGCAGGGTGCTGGAGAGCAGCGGCTCCCCGAGCTCGGCGAGCAGCGCCTGCGTGACGACGTGGTCGGGGATCCGGACCCCGACGGTCTTCTTCTTGGGGTGCAGGAGCTGGCGCGGCACCTCCTTCGTCGCGGGGAGGATGAAGGTGTAACTGCCGGGCGTCGCGGCCTTGATCGCACGGAACACGTCGTTGTCGACGTGCACGAACTGGCCCAGCTGTGCGAAGTTCTCGCAGACCAGGGTGAAGTGGTGGCGATCGTCGAGGTTGCGGATCTTGCGGATCCGGTCCAGGCCGTCGCGGTTGCCCAGCTGGCAGCCCAGCGCGAAACAGGAGTCCGTCGGATACGCGATGAGCGCACCGGAACGGATGCTGTCGGCCACGGTGCTGATGCTGCGCGGCTGGGGGTTGTCGGGGTGCACGTCAAAATACTTGGCCATCCGCCGAGCGTACGTGATCGTCACAGCAGTCCCCGGTTTCGCAGGCGACCCACTGCGGGCCGTTGCGTACGCGGGCGGCTAGTCGTCGTCGACGACGGTGACCAGCGCGAGCGTGATGTTGTCGGGGCCGCCGGCGTCGATGGCGGCTTTCCACAGCTCGAAGACCGCCCGGCCGCCGTCGTGGGCCGCGAGCAGCTCGTCGAGTGCTTCTTCGGGCACGGGGTCGGTCAGGCCGTCCGTGCACACCAGGAAACGTTCACCCCCGACGAGCGGCACCGTGCTGACGTGCGGGGTGACCGCGCTGAACCGGAGCGCACCGCCGAGCGCCTGCGTCACGATCGACGTGGTGCGCCGGCCCGGTGCGGGCGGCGGGCTGTCGTCGACGCTGACCTGGCGCAGCGTGCCCCCGGCGCCGTTGCGGCTCACGTCGAGCACGCGGCTGTCACCGACGTTGAACACCAGCAGCTCGGAGCCGAGCACCACGACCCCCGCGACCGTGGTGCCCATGGTGGCCAGCTCGGGATCGCGCTCGGCGGCGTCGTACACGGCGTGATTGCAGGCGCTGAGCGCGTCGCGGAGGGCCTGCTCGCTGTCGAGGACGGGCCCGAGCGACGCCAGGCGCCGTGCGACGAGGCTGCTGGCCACCTCGCCGCCGGGCTGGCCGCCGATGCCGTCGGCGACCGCGACGACGAGGGGATTGCCGAGCGGAAAGCCCAGCGTCTGCGGGTTCTCGCTCGTGGTCCCGCACAGCGTCCACGGGCCGACGGCCAGGCTGTCCTCGTTCTGATCGCGTACGAGCCCGGGGTGGCTCAGCGCGGTGACTGTTGTGTACGGCATCCCTGTCCCGCCTCTCCGCAACGGCAGGCGTATTTCGCCCCACCATTGTCACGCCGCGAGCCGCCCGCGGCTCAGTTGCTGCCCGTGGTCGACCCCTGCCCGGCGGTGACCGCGCGTGCCATGGTGGGGGACCCGGCTGGTCTGGACCCGTCTTCGGTCGCGGTGAGGAGCGTACGCATGCGCGGTACAACGGTCTTGCCCGGCGAGGGAAACAGCGGATTACCCGGCGAGGAAGGCATGCCGACGCACCGCCTGGAGGTGCCCATGCCCAACGCGCTGCCGTTCGCCGTCGGCACGTTCGACACCATCGGGCCGATGTCGCGCGCCTCCTTCCCGCACCGGCACACCTTCCACGAGATCGTCCACGTCACCGGCGGCACCGGCGGACACGTCGTCGACCTGGCCCGCTTCGCGCTGAGGCCGCCGAACCTGTGCTTCATCGCCCCCGGCCAGGTCCACCACTGGGAGAACGTCACGGGACTGGAGGGGCACGTCATCCTCTTCACCGACGACTTCCTCCTGGACCACCCGGCGGACCTGTCCGCGCTGCGCGCCCTCGGGCGGCGCTCCTGGCTCGAACTGCCCGACGAGGCGGCCGACCGGACCGCACGGCTCGTCGCCGATCTCGACGGCGAGTACCGCACGGGGGCCGACGGCTTCCAGAGCGTGCTGCGCGCCCTGCTGCACGTCCTCGTGGTGCGCTCGGCGCGGCTGCCCGCACAGCACCCGGCCGCCGCCGGAGCCGAACCGCGCTCGCGGCCCGGCTCGGTCGCCGCGGAGTTCGTGGGCCTGCTCGGCACCCCGGAGGGCCCCCTGTACTCCGTGCATGCGTGCGCGCGCCATCTGGGCGTCTCCGTGAGCTACCTCGGCGAGGCGGTAAAAGCCTCCACAGGGCGCACGCCCGGCGAACTCATCCGCCAGGCCCGCGTGCACGAGGCCAAACGCCTGCTGCTGCGCACGGAGTTGTCGGTACGTCAGATCGGCGTGCGGGTCGGCTTCGGCGACCCGGCCTACTTCTGCCGGTTCTTCCGCCGCGAGACCGGCGCGAGCCCCGGCGACTTCCGGCGCGGCGACGGCGATATTCACCACGACCACCGCCTTGAGTCCATCGCCCGTACCCGCCCCCTTGCATAGCTTCGGTGCCGATCCGGAACCCACCCCACCCCTCAGGAGGAGAGATGGAGCACGAGATCGGCACGACCGGAGACGGCACAGGTGACGGCGGAGGCACCGACGGCGGCGGCAACGGCAGCGGTCCCAGCCGCAAGACCGTCCTGAGAGCGGCCGCCGCGGTGGGCATGGCCCTGCCCGCGGCCTTCATGGGCGTCCCCGCGCTCGCCAGGACCGCGGGCGAGCGGGGCGTGGTCCCGGAGGCCACTCCGGCCTGCGACGACGGCGACGACCCCACGCCCCCGCAGATGGAGGGGCCGTACTTCAAACCCAACTCCCCGCAGCGCACCTCGCTCCTGCAACCCGGCACACCGGGCGTACGGCTGACCGTCACCGGCTATGTCTTCGGGCGTGCCTGCCGGCCGATACCCCGGGTCCTGCTCGACTTCTGGCAGGCCGACACCTACGGAACGTACGACAACACGGGATTCCGTTTCCGGGGGCACCAGTTCACCGACGCGACCGGCGCGTTCCGGCTCACCACGATCGTGCCCGGCCTCTATCCGGGCCGCACCCGGCACCTGCACGTCAAGGCGCAGGCGCCGGGGCGACCGGTCCTGACGACCCAGCTGTACTTCCCCGGCGAGCCGCGCAACAACACGGACCCGATCTTCGACGCCCGGCTCCTGATGAACGTGCGCACCGTCGGAAACGCGAAGGAGGCGGACTTCGACTTCGTCCTGAACGTGCCGCAGTAGCCCGTGAGCGGGGGCGGCTTGCTCAGTCGCCCCCGCCGCCGCCCCCGCCTCCGCAGTCGGAACCCGAACCGGAGTCGTAGTGGTCGGAGGAGTCCAGCCCGTTGTCGAGGGCTTTGCCCATGCGCAGCAGGGTCCGGCCGAGGCCGGGCGGGATCAGCTGCGCCTCCGTGACGCCGCGCCGGACCGTGCCCGTGGGCAGCACCCCGGGGCCGCCGCACACGTACGCGGGCAGGCTCTCGTCCTCCTCGGCCATCCGGAGCCGCTGCTTGCCGGTCCGGGTCAGCTGGTGCCTGGCCCGGGTCACCAGGCCCCACTCGGCGAGCCGCCCGGCGATCTCCTCCACCTCGTCGGACTCCCGCAACTCCGCGCACACGGCGGCCGTGCTGCGGTTGCGCAGGCACGCCGTGACCAGGGCGCGCTCGACCGGATGCGCCGGCAACTCGCCCTCCGCGGCGCGCACCCGCGACGCCCTGAGCCTGATCAGCCCGCTCTCGGCGAGCGCGATCACCGCGCACTCCACCACCCGCCGCGGCCCGCCCGCCAGATACGCGACGTCGTACACCCCAAGGGCCCGCCGTGCTCCCACCGCCGTCGTGGCCCGCCTGAAGTACATCCGCATGCCCCCACCCCCTTCGGACACCCCGTCTTTCGGCTGTGGTGCCCGATGGCGGGAGCGCACATCCCCCGCCCTGGCTTGTTCAGAGCAAAACTTGAGGGTCCCGGCCTCACCCGTCTCTCTTGACAGCAGCCGCCCCGCGGCGATCGCCTGGTGTCCTGCCGCGCGGCGACGCGTCGGCCGCAATGCCGGGCACGGGCACAGGGGGAGAGGCAGGCCATGCTGCGGGTGCACTTCACGGCCGAGGACCTGGCGCGGGTGCGGGTCGCCCCCGGGCCCGACTTCCTCTGGGAGATCAGCAACAGCGTACAGACGCTGCAACGCCGGGACGGGGCGCGGGAGTTCGGTGAGTGGCGGCGCTGGGCGCGGCCGCGTCTCTCCGGCAGCTGCCGGCTCCTGTCGCCGCTCCTGCCGCCGCACGGCTGCTCCCCGGACTTCCTCACCCCCACCCACGCGGCGGGCCAGACGCTCCACGCGGCCGTCGACACGCTCGTGCGCACCCCTCGTCCGCGGCTGCGCACCGACCTGACGCGGGTGGCCGCATCGCGCCGTCTTCCGGGCTGGACGGAGTCTCTGGCGCGTGGCGACGGCGCCGCGCTGCGGCAGTTGGGGCAGGCGCTGCACACCTACCACCTGGAGGCGCTCGCGCCGTTCTGGCCGCGCATTCACGCCCAGATCGACGCCGACCGCATCATCCGCCTGCACAGCCTCCTCGACGGCGGCACCGAAGGGCTTCTGGCGGGCTTGGGGCCTCAACTGCGCTGGCGTCCCCCGGTGCTGGAGGCCGACTATCCCGTGGATCAGGACCTGCGTCTGGACGGCCGGGGGATCACCCTGCAGCCCTCGTTCTTCTGCTGGCCCACGCCCGTCACGCTCGCCGACGGCGAACTGCCCCCCGTCCTGGTGTATCCCATCGACCACGCCATGGACTGGACCCGCCCCGAGCCCCCCGGCCGTACGGACGACGGCGCCCTTGGCCCGCTCCTCGGTCACACGCGTGCCGCTGTCCTCAAGGCGGTGCGCACCGGCTCCTCCACGGTCGAACTCGCCCGTCTCCTGGAGGTCACCCATCCGGCCATCAGCCAGC
>NZ_JBNNJZ010000469.1:0-6511 GCF_050270335.1 Streptomyces sp. NPDC059900 | reverse complement strand
AGCGCGGATACGACGATGTGGGGGAGGGTCTGGAGCGCCATTTTCGAAACTGATCCCGTTACCGCCTGTAGCTGATCCCGTTTCGAAGCCGATGCGGACTGATTCGGAGAGACCGTGACCGCTTTCGCCCCGGACTCGATCGTCCTGAATCGCAAGCTGCCGCTCTGGTATCAGGTGTCGCAGTCTCTGCGCGCCTCGATACTCGGCCGCACCCCCGACGCCCCGCTCCGGCTGCCCACCGAGGAGCAGCTGGCGGGGCACTACGGAGTGAGTGTCCTGACCATGCGCCAGGCGCTCAAGGAGCTCGAGGACGAGGGCCTGATCAGCCGGCACCGGCGGCGCGGCACGTTCATCGAGCCGAGCGCCCGGCGCGGCTCCCCGGTCCGGCTGCTCGGCTCGGTCGACGCGATCGTGGCCCAGCAGTCGGGCATGAGCACCGAACTGCTCGCGCACGGCAGGGCCCCGGTCTCCGGCGAACTGGCCGAGCACTTCCCCGGCCTGCCCGAGGTGGCGACGTACCACCGGCTGCGCAGCGACGAGAAGACGGGCGAACCGACCAATCACGCCCATAACTTCATCCGCCCCGAACTCGCGGAGCGCGTCGAGCTGGACGATCTGGCGCGCTGGCCCATGACGAAGGTGCTGCGCGATGTCGTGGGCGTCCGCATCAGCCGCATCACCGACACCGTCGAGGCCACGCTCGCCGACCCGGAGACGGCCCGCCTCCTCGAAGTGCCGCTGCTCAGCCCGATCCTGCACTACACGGGCATCACGTACGACGAGGAGGGACGCGCCCTGGACGTGGCGCGCATCCACTACCGCGGCGACCGCTTCTCCTTCACGGTCACCCTCGACGCGACGTAAGGGTCTCGACGTACGATGCCGGGCGTGACGCACGACGAAGCGGCGCTGCTCGCCGACCTGATGCCGTGGTCCGTCGCTCCGCTCCGGCCGGGCCGCGGGTGGCCGATGGGACCGGACGCCGCATCCCTCAGAGCCCGTTGGGCCGCGTTCCTGCGGGCGGACACGGCCGAACGCGAGAGGCTGCTCTCCCCCTCGCGCTCGCGCACCCTGCACACCGCCGTCG
This sequence comes from Streptomyces sp. NPDC059900, assembly GCF_050270335.1. Classification (NCBI taxonomy): domain Bacteria; kingdom Bacillati; phylum Actinomycetota; class Actinomycetes; order Kitasatosporales; family Streptomycetaceae; genus Streptomyces; species Streptomyces sp. NPDC059900. The sequence goes on along the minus strand of NZ_JBNNJZ010000469.1, from coordinate 5,424 downwards.
CGCAACTCCCCGGCCACCGGGGGTCGACGGCCGCGCTGGCCGCCGAGACGGGCCCCTGCCCCGACCCCGTACGCGTCCTGCACGGCCCCTTCGACGAGCAGTGGCTGATCCCGGTCCACCGTCTGATCGACGCCGCGCGCCCGGAGCTGTGGCGGGTCACGGGCGAGGGCCAGCTGTTCCTCGTCGAACAGGGTTACGTCACCGGCTCCGCGGGGCCCGCGGTGCTCGCCTGCGCCGTGCTCCCCGACGGCCGCTCCCCCGCCGGGCGGCCGGGCCGGATCCGCCCGCTGTTCCGCCGCCCCGGCGGGCTCGAACCCAACGTGACAGCGGGCCTGCTCGCCCACCTCTCGGCCGCGCTCGGCCAGGACGTCGGCGCCGCCGATCTGCTGGCCTGGACGCTGGCCGTGGCGCAGGCGTCCCCGGCGGGATGCCGGGTGCCGCTGACGTCCGACGCCGGGGTCTGGGAGCGGGGCACGGAGCTGGGCCGCCGCGTCCTCGCGCTCCAGGCCCGCGGCGACGGCGCCCGCCCCAAGCTCCCCGGCGGACGGCGTCCGTATGTCCGGGCTCCGCTGCCCGCCCGCCCCTCGGAACTCTCGTACGACGCCGACGAGGAGGCGCTGTGCGTGGACGAGGGCCGCATCTCACCGGTGCCGAGGGAGGCGTGGGACTTCGAGGTGAGCGGAGTGCGGGTCCTTGAGCTGTGGTTCGAGCGGCGCATGACGGCGGGCGAGGCGGGCACGCTCGACGCGATCGGGCCCGCGCAGTGGCCGCAGGCATGGACGTCCGAACTCCTCGAACTGATCACCGTGCTCGCGCTCCTCGCGGAACTCCGTCCCCTGCAAGAGGAGTTGACCGCGGACCTCGGCCCCGGCATCACACCGGAAGCGCTGCGCCGCGCGGGTGTGCTTCCCGCACCCGAAGCCGCGCGGCGCCCCGCATCGGTCCTCGACCACCACGAAGAGGGCCCCGGCGGCCAGTTCGCCCTCATCTGATCCCGGCCGGGACTCCGGCCCCGGTCAGGCGAACGAGTCCAGGAGCCGGTTCATCATCCGGTCGAAGAGCTCGTCCGCGTCGCCCGGCGCGGGCGCCTCCTTGAGCGCCTCCGCGAGCCGCGGGTAGGCCCCGGTGCCCACCTGCCCCGCGAGGTAGGCGTACCGCACCTGCTGTTCCCGCTCCGCCGACCATGGCAGTGCCCGCGCGCGCTCCGCCATGGCGAGTTCGCCTGCGACGTACGTCATGACCGAGCCGTTGACCATCCCGATGAGTTCCGCCTTGGTGCCGTAGGGCACGTCGAGGCCGTCCAGGGCGCCGAGGCAGTGCTCCAGATAGCGCAGGGCGTTGGGGCTGAAGCCGTAGAGCGCCGACATGATGCGGGGCAGCCACGGGTGGCGCCGCATCAGGTCGCGGGTCTGGCGGCCGAGCGCCAGCATCGCCGCGCGCCAGTCCTCGCCGGGCGGCCCCTCCGTCAGCACGTACTCGCCGCTGACCGCGTCGACCATCAGTTCGTACAGGTCTTCCTTGCGCGGCACGTAGTTGTAGAGCGACATCGTGCCGCAGCCCAGTTCGCCCGCCACTCTGCGCATGGAGACGGCTTCGATGCCGTCCGCGTCGGCGATGCGGACGGCCGCCGCCGCGATGTCCGCCCTGTTGTACGCGGGCTTCGGGCCGCGGCCCGCACGCTCGGGGCGCGCCCAGATCACTTCCGGTTCGGCCGCTCGGCCCGCCATTGATCATCACCTCGCCACCCATGTTAGTTACGTACAGCGTACGTAGTGAGGTACCGTACCGGCATGACTTCTACGTACGCTGTACTTAGTGAAGGTCTGGAGAAGCGTTTCGGGGACGTCCATGCCCTGCGGGGGCTCGATCTAGCCGTCCCCGAGGGCACGGTCTGCGGGCTGCTCGGCCCGAACGGCGCGGGCAAGACGACGGCGGTGCGACTCCTGACGACGCTCCAGACACCGGATGCGGGGCGCGCGCTCGTCGCGGGGCACGACGTGGTGCGGGAGGCTGCCGCGCTGCGCAGGATCATCGGCGTGACCGGGCAGTACGCCTCCGTCGACGGCGATCTGACCGGCCGGGAGAATCTGCGGCTCTTCGCCCGGCTGCTGCGGGTTCCGCGGGCGCGGGGTGACGAGTTCCTGGAGCGCTTCGACCTGGCGGAGGCCGCCGACCGGCCCGCCCGCACCTACTCCGGGGGCATGCGGCGGCGGCTCGACCTGGCGGCCAGCCTGCTCGTGCGGCCGCGTGTCCTCTTCCTGGACGAGCCGACCACCGGGCTCGATCCGCACAGCCGGGGCGAAATCTGGGACGCCGTGCGGGAGCTGGCCGCCGCGGGCACGACCGTGCTGCTGACCACGCAGTATCTGGAGGAGGCGGACCAGCTCGCCGACGAGATCGTCCTGATCGACGGGGGCCGTGCCGCACACCGCGGGACGCCGGTGGCGCTCAAGGCGCAGATCGGCAGCTACGTGGAGGTGGTCGTCGCCCGGGACGCGGGTGCGCAGGCGCTGCACGGCGCCGCGGTCGTGCTCGACCAGCTCACCGGGGGTGAGCCGGTCCTTGATGCCGAGCGGCGTACCGCCGGGGTCGTCGCCCTCGATGCGGGGCTGACGCTGCCGCGTGTCGTACGGGAGCTCGATGCCGCCGGGGTGCCTGTCGTCGACGCGACGCTGCGGGCTCCCACTCTCGACGAGGTCTTCCTGCGGCTCGTCGCTCGCGCGTCCTAGACCGCCGCCTCGCGGCGGATTCTTGCCCGCCCACCCGCCCGATCACCCCGCACGGAGGTCCCTTTGAACGCCATCCTCTACGACGGCACCGCCGTCCTCGGCCGGCATCTGCAGCGCATCAGGCACGCGCCCGCCATCCTCGTCATGACGCAGACGATGCCCGTCGTCTTCCTGCTCTTCTTCGGCTACGTGTTCGGCAGCGCCCTGGCCATGTCCGGCTCCGACTACCGCGCCTTCCTCGTCCCGGGGATGCTCGTCGCGACCGCCGCGAACGGCATCATGACCGGCATGTTCACCGCCGCCCAGGACTCCCACCGGGGCGTCATGGACCGCTTCCGCACGATGCCGATGAGCCGCTGCGCGGTGCCGCTCGGGCAGGCCGCCGCCGATCTGCTCACCACCGCCGTGGGGCTTGTGCCGCTGATGCTCGTCGGGCTCGCCATGGGCTGGCGGATCGAGGGCGGGCCGCTCGAGGCCGCCGCCGCCTTCGGCCTGCTGCTGCTCTTCCGGTTCGCGACGACCTGGATCGGCATCCTGCTGGGGCTGGCCTCGCAGAGCGAGGAGGCGGCGGGGCAGCTGGGCGGCGCGACGTTCATGCTGCCGCTGCTCTCGAACGCGTACATCCCCGCCGACGGCCTGCCCGGCTGGCTGCGCACCCTCGCCGAGTGGAACCCGATCAGCGCGGTGGCCACCGCGGTGCGCGACCTGTTCGGCAACGCGCCCGTGCCGGCCGGCGCCGCCTGGCCGGTGGCGCATCCCGTGGCGGGGGCGATCCTCTGGTCGCTCGTGCTGCTCGGCGTGTGCGTGCCGCTCGCCGTCCGCCGGTACGCGCGCGGGGGACGGTGAGCGGTCGGCTGCGCCCTACTTCTGGGGCGCGAGCTCCGGTCCAAGGGAGGAGAACTTCTCCCGGGACACCACGCGCTTCGGCGGCCAGGTGATGTTCGGCGGCGGCCACTTCTGGCGCGTCTTCTTCAGGAACCACGCCGGGGGCTCGTACATGGGCGGCTCATAGCCGTCCGGCAGCGCGGTCTGCCAGCTGACGCCCTTCGTGCGCTCCTCGAACTCGTCCTTGACCGCCTTCAGGCGCTCGGGCTGGGTGATCAGGTCCACCGCCGTCGCCGCCAGATACTTGGCCGCGGCGATCACGGCCGCCTGGCCGGGGGCCGCCGCCGCGCAGGCCGCGGTCGACCAGGTGTGCATCTTGGTGCCGATGGGGGCCAGGGCGGCGCCCATCGAGACGGTGGGGACGTTCCAGCTGATGTCGGCGACATCCGTCGAACCGCCGCCCATGAAGACCGGATTGGGCGGCGTCAGTTCACCGACCTTGTCGTGCATGCCCTTCTGGGGCAGACCGAGGGACTCCTGGAGCTCCTTGGCCAACTCGTGGGCCTCGGAGGTGAATCGGGGCGGGCCTATCTCGCGCATGTTCGCGTGCAGGAGCTCGGCGAACGCCTTGGCCGGAAGCTGGTTCCAGCAGGCCGAGGTGACGCGGTGGCTGACGGTCGTCTGTGACGCCTTCGCCGCCGCCTCGGAGACGGCGATCACCTTGTCCAGGAGCACCTTGACGCGGGCGGGGCTCCCTTCGCGTACGTAGTACGAGATTTCGGAGATCTCGGCGGTGACGTTCGGGATGTCGCCGCCGTTGTTGATCACCCAGTGCAGCCGGCCGCTCGGCGCGAGGTTCTCCTCGCGCAGGAACTCCGACATCGTCGCCATCATCACGGCGGCGTCGAGCGCGGACTTGTTGCCGAGCGGGGTGCCGCCGTGTCCTGCCACGCCGAGGAAAGTGAAGGTGACGGCGGTCATCGCGGTGGTGCTGCCCCAGCCCGTCGCGTTGGCCGTCGAGGGATGCCAGTCGAGGAACGCGTCGAGGCCGTCGTACACGCCCTTGCTGACGGCGTAGGTCTTGCCGATCAGCATCTCCTCGGCGGTGGAGCCGAAGAACTTCACGGTGACGGGCAGCCCGTGCTTCTTCGCGGCCTGCGCGACGGCCGCCGCCGCGGCTGCCGCCGCCGTGCCGAGCGCGCTGTGGCCGCAGCCGTGGCCGGGGCCGTAGCCGGGCGCGAAGGGGTCGTGGACGTACTCCCGCGGATCGTGGTGGCCCACGCCCTTGCGCTGCGAGAGGCCGGGCAGCGCGTCGTACTCGCCGCTGAAGCCGAGGACCGGGCCGCCCTTGCCGTGCGTGAACGTGGCGGTGAAGGCCGTCGGGAAGCCCGCGGTGCCGAACCGGACGTCGAATCCGGCCCGTTCGAGGAACTCGGCCTCGGCGAGGGAGGACTTCCACTCGCGCAGGGACAGTTCGGCGTTGTCCCAGATCTCGGCGTTCAGGCCGGTGATCCGGTCGTCGTGGGAGGTGATCCAGTCGAGCGCCGCACGCTTGGCGGGGGTGTCGGCGGCGAGGCCTTCGGGCGCTTCGTAAGCGGCGGGTGAGTCGTCGGCGCCCGCGGCCATCGCCGGGTCCGCGTCGGCGGTCATGGCACCGGCGGTGACACCGGCCGCGCCGAGAAGCTGCATGATGCGGCGGCGGCTCAGGGGTTGGCCGCCGGCGGGAAGAACTTCATGCTCATGCTGATCGTGCAGGTCACACACGCGCACCTCCGGGGGTGAGGTTGGGTGTATCGGCCAAACAATCAGCCACAGTGCGGCCGGAAAGTTGCGGCGTCAACAGGTGCGCATGACATGCTGTCTCTTATAC
>NZ_JBNNJZ010000468.1:0-6530 GCF_050270335.1 Streptomyces sp. NPDC059900 | reverse complement strand
GGACCCCCGACAAGATGTCCTCAAGCGCCGGACGGGCTGAATCAGCCCGTCCGGCGCTTGAGGAAGAGCCCGGCGGAGCCGGTGATGACGGCACGCCCAGCCGCCGCGAGCAGAGACCCCGCTTCAGCCCGGCGCCAGCCGATACGCGTCCAGGGCCAGTGTCATCTCCATCAGGTCCCGGGGGCGGGCCAGGGAGCGGGACGTCAGTTGTTCCAGGCGGCGCAGGCGGTTGAAGACCGTGTTGCGGTGGCAGTACAGGCGTCCCGCGGCCCGGCCCGCTGACCCCTCGCACAGCAGCCACGCGTCCAGCGTCTCCAGGAGCACCGCCCGGTCGGCCGGCTCCAGGGCGAGCACCTCGCCGAACACGTCCGACACCAGGCGCCCCGCAAGCTCCGGCTGGCTCACCACCAGGGCTGTCGGCATCCGCTGGTCGAGCCGTACGATCCCGGCCGCGTCCGGCGGGCACGTACGCAGCGCCAGTTCGGCGAGCCGCCGCGCGTGCCCCAGCTCGGCGAGTCCCGCCACCACGGGGCTGATCCCGCCCGGCCCGGGGCACCGCCCATCGAGCGCCGCGGCCAGCTCGTCCAGGCCCTCCGCGTCACCGAGCGCCACCACCCCCACCTCCCGGTCCGTCCGCATCCGCCAGACGAAGCGAAACCCGGCCCGCTGGATCTGCCGGTGGAACGCGGCGCGCCCGTCCCGCCGCTCGGCGCGCAGCACCACCACCGCGTACGGCCCCCGCTCCGGCAGATCGAGCCCCGCAGCCACCTGAGAGGCGAGCCCCGGCCCCGACTGGCCCTCCAGGAGCGCGTCGAGCAGTGCCTGAAGCTGCTCGTCGGTGCGCCGCCGCAGCTCCATCTCCGTGGCGCGATACGCGTCGGAGGCGGCCGCCGCCTGCGCGTCGACCGCCGACCACACCATCGTCGCCGACCGCATCAGGACCGCGAGCTTCTGCGGGTCCTGCCCCGCGGCGCCGTCCAGCAGCGAGTCCCAGACCAGATAGCCCGCGCTGCGGTACGAATGCACCACCAGGTCGAGCGGCAGCCCCTGCTGGGCCCGGCGCCGGCCCGCCTCCTCCGCGTACTCCAGATCGCGGCGCGGCGAGGCCCGTGGCGCCGAGATGGTCTCGATGCCGATCCGCATCGCCTCCTCCGCCTCCCGCCACTGCTGATCGTGCGGAAGCACCCGCGCGTACACCGGCGAGTGCTCGAAGAGCTGCCGCAGATGTTCGTCCACCAGATCGGGGATGCGGGGGAGCAGCGCGGCGCACGCCTCCTCGAGCACCTTCCAGTCGTGGCCCGTACGAGGTCTGCGTCCGCTCATGGAACCCCCATCGCCGCCGCCGTCCGTGTCTTCGTGCTGCGGAGGATGCCATCGCCCGACCACCTCTGGCAGGCCCCTGACACGCGGTGTTGTGCCCGTGCACAACGGGTGGCCGGTCCCGCTGGTCACCCGCAGCGATTCGGCGGCAGGCCGTGGACGGGCGGGCGCGGCGGTGTTGGGGTGAGCGCCACGCGGCGGGTCGTGCGGCACCGGCGGCCGGGCGCGACGAGCAGGACAGACAAGCAACGAGCAGGACAGACAAGCAACGAGCAGGACAGACAAGCAACGAGCAGGACAGACGAGCAACGCGCAGGACAGACAGAGGACAGGGGGTCCCAGGTGGGTGGTTCCGGACTGGTCGTACAGGACGCGTCGGTCGGATACGGACCGGTACGCGCACTGCGCCAGGTGTCGCTCGAAGTACCGGACGGCGCCGTGGTCGCCGTCCTCGGCGGCAACGGCGCGGGCAAGTCGACGCTCCTGCGCGCCATTTCACGCACCCTCGGCTTCCACCGGGGCGCGCTCACCACCGGCTCCATCCACTTCGGCGGACGGCGCATCGACGGACTGCACCCGGACCGGGTCGTCGCCGCCGGGGTCTCCCAAGTGCCGGAGGGAAGGCAGGTGTTCGCCCGGATGACCGTCGCCGACAATCTGCGGGCGGGCGCGCTCGGCTCCGCGGGAAGCCGGGGCGCGAAGGCCACGGCCCTGAGCCGGGTCCATGAACTCTTCCCCGTCCTCGCCGAGCGCGCGGGCCAGCGGGCCGGGCTCCTGTCCGGCGGCGAACAGCAGATGCTGGCGGTCGCGAGGGCGTTGATGGCCTCGCCGAAGCTGCTGCTCCTGGACGAACCGTCGCTCGGCCTCGCCCCGCTGATGGCGGCGCGCATCGCCGACACCATCCAGGAGATCAACGCCCAGGGCACCGCGGTCCTCCTCGTCGAGCAGAACGCCGCCCTCGCGCTGCGCCTCGCGTCGAGCGCGTACGTCCTGGACGTCGGCGAGGTGGCACTCGCGGGAGCGGCGGACGATCTCGCCGCGTCCGACGAGGTGCGCCGCCGCTATCTCGGCGTGGTCGACGAGACCGCCGCGGCCGACGCCTCGCGGGGCGTCGGCGCACTGCCGGTCCTGGAGCGATGGGCGGGCCGGCGATGACCGGGGACCGTACGGCGCCCGACGCGCCGGCCGTGGACAGGGACGACGTGCCCGCCCTCGAAGTGCGGGACCTGACGGTCCGCTTCGCGGGCCTCACCGCCCTGGACGCCGTCAGCTTCACCGTCAGGCCCGGCACCGTGCACGCCGTCATCGGACCCAACGGCGCGGGCAAGTCGACCTGCTTCAACGTCCTGTCCGGCGTGTACAGGGCCACCGGCGGCAGCGTCCGCCTCGGCGAGCACGAGCTGACGGCGATGCCTCCGCACCGCATCGCGGGCCTCGGCGTCGCCCGCATCTTCCAGAACCTCGCCCTGCCGCCGCGCGCCACGGTCGCCGACAGCCTCATGCTCGGCCGCCACCGCCTGACCCGCACGGGATTCGTCGCCGCGGGGCTGCGCCTGCCGTCGGCCGCGCGCGAGGAGCGGCGGCATCGCGAGCGGGTCAGGGAGATAGCGGCGTTCGTGGGCATCGAACACCAGCTCCACGCCCCGGCGGGCTCCCTGCCGTACGGGCAGCAGAAACTCGCGGAACTGGCCCGTGCCCTGTGCATGGAGCCCCGGCTGCTCCTGCTCGACGAGCCCGTCGCGGGCATGACCGCGGACGAGCGGCGACGCACCGCCGCCGTCATCGCGGGCGTCCGCGACAGCCTCGGAATCTCGATCGTCCTGGTGGAACACGACATGGGGGTGGTGATGCGGCTCGCGGACGCGGTGACCGTACTCGACTTCGGCAAACGCATCGCTGACGGCGCCCCGGCGGCCGTGCAGAACGACCCGGCGGTCGTGCGCGCCTACCTGGGAGAGGAGGCCGCCTCATGACCACCTTCGTCGAGCTCCTGCTCAACGGCCTTTCGATGGGCTCCGTCTACGCCCTCATCGCCCTCGGCTTCGTCGTCATCTTCCGGGCCACCGAAGTCGTGAACTTCGCGCACGCCTCGCTGCTCCTTGCGGGCGGCTACTTCATCGCGTCGCTCCACGACGACATCGGCTTCTGGCCGGCGGTGCTCGTGGGCATAGCGGGCGCCGCCGTCGTCGGCGCAGCCATCGAGTTCCTGGTCATGCGGCGCTATCGCGGCTCCGACCACAGCGTCCTGGCCATCGTCACCATCGGCGTCGACATCCTGCTCACCACCGAGCTCACCCGGCGCCTGGGCACCGACGTGCTCGCGCTCGGCGACCCCTGGGGCGACTCCGTGCTCACCATCGGGTCGGTCTCGATCGCCTACACACGGATCGCCGCGTTCGTCGCCGCCGCGCTGCTCATCACCGTCTTCCTGCTCGCCTTCCGCTACACCTCCTGGGGCGTGGCGATGCGGGCCGCCGCCGAGAGCCCTCAGACCGCGGCCCTGATGGGCGTGCGCCTCGGCCGGGTCTCGCTGGGCGCCTGGGCGGTCGCGGGAGGGCTCGCCGCCGTGGCGGCGCTCTTCCTCACCGTCTTCCCGACGCCGGGGCTCGAACGGGCCACCTCGCTGGCGGCTCTGAAGGCCTTCCCCGCCGCGATCCTCGGCGGGCTCGACTCCACCACGGGCGCGCTCGTCGGAGGGATCGTCGTCGGGGTCACCGAGTCGCTCGCCACCGGCTACCAGAGCGAACTCACCTTCCTGGGAAGGGGCCTGGGCGACCTCGCGCCCTACCTCGTGATGACCGTCATCCTCCTCATCCGGCCCGCCGGACTCTTCGGCACGAAGGAGCTCACCCGTGTCTGAAGTCCTGGCCCGCGGCCGCGAGCTGCGCTCCCGCAACCGCACCCGGCTGACCCGCCCGCGCATGTACGTCTGGATCGCGGGGACCGTGCTCCTGCTCGCCCTGCCCTTCTACGTCGACCGGTTCTGGCTCCAGGCGGGCCTGTTCGCCATGGCGGCCGCCATCGGCGCGATCGGCCTCAACCTCCTCACCGGCGCGACCGGCCAGCTCTCCATGGGGCACGCCTTCTTCCTGGCGATCGGCGCGTACGGATACTGCGTCTTCGCGGGGGAGGGCGAGGGCGGGCTTACCGGCCTCGGGCTTCCCACCTGGATCGCGGCCGCCCTCGCGGTCGGTGTCGCGGGGGTCGCGGGCGGGCTCTTCAGCCCCATCGCGGGACGCCTGCGCGGCGCCTACCTCGGCATCGCGACCCTCGCGCTGATCTTCATCGGGCAGCACGTGCTCTTCAACGCGCACGATCTGACCGGCGGCTCCAACGGACGCGACGTACCGCCCCTGAGTATCTTCGGCATCACCTTCGACGACAGCGAGGTCGTCGTGGCCGCCGTGCCGTTCGGGGCGTCGGAGAAGCTCTGGTACTTCGGACTCGTGCTGCTCGTCGGCGGCGGGCTCTTCGCCCGCGGTGTGCTGCGCGGACGGCCGGGACGGGCCATGAACGCGATCCGCGACCACCGCATCGCCGCCGGGGTCATCGGGGTGCCGGTGGCCCGCTACCGCGCGGGCGTCTTCGTCCTGTCGTCGATGTACGCGGGCCTCGCCGGTGTCCTGCTCGCCCTCGTCTTCCAGCGCACGGTGCCGGACTACTTCGGCATCACGCTGTCCCTCGAATACCTCGCCATGATCGTCATCGGCGGGCTCGGCTCGGTGGCGGGCGCGGTGGCCGGTGCCGCCGTCGTCTCCCTGCTCCCGCAGCTCCTGACCCGGTACAGCGACGCGCTGCCCCTGGTCTCGGCCCCCGGCACCGGCGGGATCACACCGGGTGAGGCATCCCGGTATCTGTATGGCGCAGCCGTCGTGGCGGTGGTCCTTTTCCTGCCCGGCGGTCTGGCCGGCATCGCCGCCCGGCGCTCCAGGCCGAAGTCCGGCCACACTCCAGGGGAGGAACAATGAGTTCACGCAATGCACGCAACAGGAAAAGGACCACCGCGGCGGCGACGGCGCTCGCCGCGCTGCTCGCGGTGGCGGGTTGCAGCTCGAAGGCGGGGGACGGCGAGGGCGACAAGGAGGACGCGGGCGGGGTCAAGGCCGGCGTCGGCGTCTCCGCCAAGACGATCGATCTCGGTGTGCTCACCGACATGACCGGCGTCTACGCGACCCTCGGCAAGAGCGTCACCCAGGCCCAGCAGCTCTACGTCAAGCAGACCAACGCCGACGGCGGCATCTGCGGCCGCAAGCTGAAGCTGACCGTCCGCGACCACGCATACGACCCCCAGAAGGCGGTCGCCGCGTACACCGAGCTGGAGCCCGAGGTCCTCGGCTTCGCCCAGTTCATCGGCTCCCCGTTCGTCGCCGCGGTCGAGCAGCGGGTCGACGCCGACAAGGCGCTCGTACTGCCGCAGGCCTGGTCGGCGAACCTCCTGGGCAGCCCGTACGTCCGGGTCGTCGGCTCGACGTACGACCTGGAGACGATCAACGCGATCGACTTCCTGATGAAGGAGAAGGGCCTCAAGAAGGGCGACAAGCTCGGGCATGTCTACTTCGAGGGCGACTACGGCGAGAACGCCCTCAAGGGCTCGCAGTACATGGCGAAGAAATCGGGCCTCACCGTCGTCGAGCAGAAGATCAAGGCGACCGACAACGACATGACGGCGCAGGTCGCGGCCCTGAAGAAGGCGGGCGTGAAGGCCGTCGTCATCAGTGCGGGTCCCCGCCAGGCGGCCTCCCTTGTGGGTGTCGCGGCGGCGGGCAAGTTCGACGTGCCGATCATCGGCAACAACTCGGCGTTCGCCCCCCAGCTCCTGGGCACCCAGGCGGGCCCTGCCCTGGCCAAGAACTACTACGTGGCCTCGCCGACCCTCCCGATCGGCGCCGACACCGCGGCGGCGAAGAAGCTGGTCACCGACTACAAGGCGGCCTACCCGAAGGACTCCCTGGACAACGGCGTGACCGCCGGCTGGACCGCGGCGTCCATCTTCGGCGAGGCGCTGAAGAAGGCGTGCGAGAGCAAGGACCTCACGCGTGAGGGCGTCGACAAGGCGCTCTTGACCATCAGCGACTACGACACGGGCTTCGGCGTCTCGCAGGACTTCAGCGACCCCAAGGCCCCGTCCTCGAAGGAGAGCGTCATCCTGCGCCCCGACAAGAGCGCGACGGGCGGCATGAAGGTGGTCCGCGAGCCGGGCGCCGCTGACG
>NZ_JBNNJZ010000467.1:4835-6532 GCF_050270335.1 Streptomyces sp. NPDC059900 | reverse complement strand
GCCCTTCGACTGTGTCCGGGTGCCTAGCCCTTGACCCCCACATGCACCGTCTGCGCCGACAGCAGGAACACGTCGGGCCTGTGGTGCAGGCTCTGTTCGTCGTTCGCGTCCAGGAGGCGGTCGACGGTGGCCAGGTCTTCGGCGTCGAGGGTTTCCGCGTGCATCTCGCGGCGGCGGGAGAGCTCGGTGACGAGGTGGGTGCGGGTGGCTTCGGAGACCGGGGCCGGGAGGTCCAGGAGGAACGAGCGGGTGCCCGCGTGCCGCAGGCCCGCTTCGGTCAGGAGCGCCGGCCAGTCCTCCGTGACCGCCTTCGCGCCCGGCAGGTCCGCGCGCATCTGTGTGAACCACCTGTCGTCGGCCGCGTCGAAGCGCGTCTGCAGGCCCGGTCGGCCGAAGCCGATGTCGCGGGGCAGGCTGCGGGGGGTCAGGCCGCCCTCCAGGAGGGCGATCGCGCCGCCCGGTGCCAGCCGGTCCGCGAGTGCGGCGAGTGCTGCCTGCTGGTCGCCGACGTGGTGCAGGGCGCGGCCGATCCAGAGCAGGTCCGCCTGCGGCAACGAACCGATGCCCTCCGGCAGTTCGGCCTGCAAGGTGGCGACCCGGTCCGTCAGGCCCTCCCGGTCGGCCCGCGCCCGTGCGCGCTCCAGGAGCGGCTCCGCCGGGTCCACCGCGATCACCTCCGCCTTGGGGAAGACCTCGGCGAGGAGGAAGGAGACCGAGCCGGATCCGGCGCCCACGTCCGCGATCAGGGCCGGCTCCGGCTGCCAGGTGTGCAGCCATGCGGCGATCTCGCGGTTCTGGTCCGCCGCGAGCTGCGCGTTCCGCTCCAGCATCGGGCCCATGGTGGCCCAGTCGATGTCGTCGTGGTGGTGGCCGTGCTTGTGGCCGTGCTTGTGACCTTGCGCCTCGCCGTGCCCGTGGTCGTGGTCGTGGTCGTGAGCCATCGTCTGCCGCCGCCTTCGTGTGTGTTCGGGAGTGGGGCCGGAGCCGTTTCCCAGCCTGCGCCGCGGCCCTCTTCCTGGCCAGCCGCCTTGCGGTTTCGGCAAACGCGGTGGGCTGTGCGGGTGAGTGAGCGGGTCAGGAATAGCGTCGGTGCAACTGCTCCGCCGTCGCCGCCAACCTCGCCCGCAGTTCCGGGGGTTGCAGTACCTCGATGTCCGCGCCCAGGCGCAGGAACTCGTCGTGGGCGTGGTCGACGGACTCGATGGGCAGCACGGCCCTGACCCAGCCGTCGCCGCCGGGTTCGGTTCGGCCCGTCGCCTCCGCCGCGCGGGCCGCGGGGCCGGACAGGCGGGGCACCGCGTGCGGGGCCAGGCGCACGACCGCCTCGCCCTGCTGGAGCCGTGCGTGAAAGGCCTCTTGGTACGACTCCCAGTAGGCCGCCAGGTCGAAGCCGGAAGGGACGCTGAACTCCTCCTGCGCCGACTCCAGGCGCAGGATCTGGTCGACCCGGTAGGTGCGCGGCGGACCGCCGGACTCCGTGGCCGCCGCGACGACGTACCAGCGGCCCGCCTTGAGGACGAGGCCGTACGGCCGCAGAGTGCGCTCCACTTCGGAGGGAGCCCGCCAGCGGCGGTAGCGGACGTGCAGGACCCGACTGTTCCAGACCGCGTCGGCGACGGCGGACAGGTGCGGCACGTCGTCGGGGCGTGCGTACCAGCCGGGGGCGTCCAGATGGAAGCGGGCGGCCACGCGGTCGG
>NZ_JBNNJZ010000467.1:0-4825 GCF_050270335.1 Streptomyces sp. NPDC059900 | reverse complement strand
CGGTCGGCGTGCGGGCGCAGTTCCGCCGGGAGCGCCGCGCGCACCTTGAGCTGCGCGGCGGCCAGGACCGGGCCCAGGCCCAGGTCGGCGGCGGGGCCCGGCGCGCCCGCCAGGAAGAGCGCCTGTGCCTCCGGCGCGGACAGGCCGGTGAGCCGGGTGCGGTAGCCGTCGAGGAGGCGGTAGCCGCCCGCGTGTCCTGCGTCCCCGTAGAGCGGAATCCCGGCGGTGTGCAGGGCCTCCACGTCCCGGTAGACCGTCCGCACCGACACCTCCAGCTCCCCGGCCAGCTGGGCAGCCGTCATCCGGCCCCTGGTCTGGAGCAGCAGGAGGATCGAGACGAGCCGGTCCGCCTTCACCGCGCCGCCGCCCGGGCGCCCTGCGCATACCTGCGGAACTTCACTGACTTCATGGACTTCACTGACACAGGATGTCAGTGAAGTGGACCTAGCGTCCCTGACATGCCCTTTCAGGAGAAACTGCGGCACTCGCCGCCGCCCGTCGAGGTCGCGGGACGCCGTATCAAGCGCTATCACGTCACCGCGGATCCGGCGGGCATCGAGCCCGGCGTGGAGAAGGCGGCGTACGCGTTCCTGCCCGGGCTGCTGCCCGAGCCGGACGGGACGCCGCCCGCGACGTTCGTCGTGCTGCACCGGGGCGGGGACAGCGGCGCGTACCTCAACGCGTACAGCTGGGTGTGGGACAACGTCCTGCACTGCCGCGTCGCCGTCGCGGGCCAGCCCGCGCTCGGCTGCCCCGACCGGGATCCGACGCATTTCATGCTCCTGGACCGGCCGCTGATCGGCTGCGTCTGGGAACTTCCGCCCCTGCTCCACGAACGCGACTCCTGGGTACGGCACATGCTCGCCCCCGAGTCCCCCGGCCCCGAGAACCCCGGGGCCACCGGCCTGCCCGGCCTCGACGCCTACATCAACGACACCCTGCCCGACGGCACCACAGGAGACCACCGCTCATGAGCAGCCCGCACGACTTCGACTTCTTCTTCGGCGACTGGGACGTGGCGCACCGCCGCCGGAAGGACTTCCTCGACCCGGCGAGCGAGTGGGAGGAGTTCACGGCCGTAAGCCGGTGCTGGAGCCTCTTCGGCGGGGCCGCCAACATCGATGAGATGGACTGCCGCGGCGAGGGCTTCATGGGGCTGACCCTGCGGCTCTTCGACCACGAGACCGAGGACTGGTCGCTGAACTGGTCGTCGAGCCGCAGCGGCAAGCTCTTCCCGCCAGTCTTCGGCCGGTTCGGCGCGGACAGCCGCGGCGAGTTCCACGGGGACGACGCGTACGACGGCAGGCCCGTCCGCGTCCGCTTCGTCTGGTCGGGCATCTCCGCGCGTACCGCCGTATGGGAGCAGGCCTTCTCCGTCGACGGCGGGCGGAGTTGGCTGGACAACTGGGAGATGCGGTTCACCCGGCGGGCGGCTTGCGGAACGCTCTGAGGGTGAAGTGCGGGTCGGGGCGGGGCACTTCCTGATCGGGGAGGGCCGCGAGGTCCGTGGTGAGCAGTACGGCCAGAGGTCCTTCGGGCGGGATCTGGGTGAACCAGCCCCGCCGGACGTCGGCGATCGTCGAGCGGGGCGAGCGGCCCTGGCCGTGGCCCCGGAACCAGGTCTCGCCTGCCGGTGTCAGGCCCCGGGCGGCGGCGTACGTCCCGACCGCCCCGGCGCCGTCGACCGCGGGGAGCACCGGACGCGGGGCGAGGGCGGCGTCGATGTCGCTGCCGACGTCGTGCGCGGCGGCCTTGTCGACGGTCGTGACGAACACCCCGCCGGGCCGCAGCACGCGCGCACACTCCGCGACGACCGCCGCCGCCTCCCCGGCACCGGACAGCAGATGCAGCAGCCACACCGCACACACCGCGTCGAACGACGCGTCGGAGAAGGGGAGTCGGCGGCTGTCGCCCAGTACGACACCCCCCGGCAACCGCCCCGCCGCCATGCGCGCCATGCTGTCCGCCGCGTCCACCCCGGTCACCCGCAGGCCCGCCCCGGCGAGGCGCCGGGTGACCAAGCCCGTGCCGCAGGCGACGTCGAGCAGTGTGCGGGTGCCGGGCGGCAGCAGACTCCGGACCGCGGTGGCAGCGGCGTCGGCGCGGGGCTCGCCGCCGCGCGACGCGTCATAACGGTCGGCTTCCCTGCTGTAGTCCAGCATCGGCGCTCAGACCGCTCCGTGCCCGACCGCCGCATCCTCGACCTTGCGGGCCAGGTCGAAGTCCAGTGCGGTGATGGCGCCGTCCGCGCTGTGGGTGTTCACGGCCAGGGAGACAGTGTTGTAGCCGAGCGTCAGCTCGGAGTGGTGGCCGAGCTCCTCCTGGATCTGCGCGACGTGGACGACCATCGCGGTCGCCGCGAAGTGCGAGCCGAGCCGGTACGAGCGGGTGATCCGGCCGCCTTCGAGCGACCAACCGGGCAGCTCCGCGAGCCGCTCCTCGACGTCCTTCTGCGACAGCGGTTCGACTGGCATGACCGCGCCCCTTTCCCGTGCGTGCGCGTACGCACCTGTGAACGAATGGACGGACGTATGCCACTCAGCCTGCCACACCGCTCCCCGCGCGGCCCCGAACAGGCCACCGGCCGAGCGACCCGCGCCACGGACCCCGGCGGATCGCGCACCCCTTCGATTACTGTCTGGGTATGACAACTGCCGTGCCCCTCAGGGAAAGCACCGGCGTCGGCCCGCTCCTGCGCGCCTGGCGCGAACGGCGCAAGGTGAGCCAGCTGGATCTGGCGCTGCGTGCCGACTCCTCCGCGCGGCACATCAGCTTCGTCGAGACGGGCAGGTCACGCCCGAGCGAGGAGCTCGTGCTGCGCCTCGCCGAGCACCTGGACGTACCCGTGCGGGAGCGCAACTCCCTGCTCCTCGCGGCGGGTTACGCGCCCCGCTTCCGCGAGACCCCGATGGACGACCCTTCGATGGGCGCCCTGCGGGAGGGCCTGGAACAGCTCCTGCGCGGCTACGAGCCCTACCCCGCCCTGGTCGTCGACGCGGCGTACGACGTGGTCGCCGCGAACAACGGCATCGCGATGATCCTCGACGGCGTCCCCGAGCACCTCCTGAAGCCGCCGCTGAACGCCATGCGGCTCACGCTGCACCCCGAGGGCCTGGCCCCCAAGATCCGCAATCTGCGCGAGTGGCGGGGGCATCTGCTGCACCAGATGGAGCGGCAGATCGCCTTGCAGCGGTCCGACGCGCTGCGTGCGGTGTACGAGGAGGTGGCGGCGTATCCGGTGGCGGATCCCGGTGTGGATGTCGTCGATGCCGACGGGCCGCCGAACGGCCTGCCCTACTTCGCGCTGCCCCTGCGCATCGAGCACGACGGACACCTGCTCTCCTTCGTCTCGTCGATCTCCACCTTCAACACCCCGATGGACGTGACGGTCGCCGAGCTGGCCATCGAGACGCTGCTCCCGGCCGACCCGGCGACGGTCAAGTTCCTCCGGTCCGCGGGTTCCTAGGGCATGCGGAACAAGCAGAGCGACGGCCTGCCCGACGACGCGGACCTGACCCGCGCCGACTCGCTGGCCCGCGAGATCTTCTCGGGCGTGGCCAACAAGTGGGCGCTGCTGATCATCAACGCCCTGGCCGACCGGACGCTGCGCTTCACCGAGCTGCGAACCGCGGTGGACGGCATCAGCCACAAGATGCTGACGCAGACCCTGCGCGGCCTGGAGCGCGACGGCGTCGTGCACCGGACGGTGTACCCCACCGTGCCGCCGCGCGTCGAGTACCGCCTGACCGAGGCGGGCGAGGGGCTGCTCGCCACGGTCGACGGCATGTGCGCCTGGACGCACCGGTATCTCTCCGAGATCGAGGCCGCCCGCAGCCGTTTCGACGCGCGCGGCGCAGGGGCCGAACAGCCCTAGGTGTGTCGTTCTGACACACCTAACCGCGCAGGGCCCGCAGCGCCGCGTACTGCACCGCGGCGAAGCCGCCGACGACCAGGGCCTGGAGCGGGATCCACACCGCGCCCGCCGTGCTGGGCGAGAACCACGCGATCACGGCGACGACACTGAGCAACGCCCAGATCGCGTTCACCTCGATCACCGCCCGGACGGCGGGCACGGGCGGGCTCTGGCGCGACGCCAGGTAACCGACACCTGCGCCGTACAGCACGAGGGCGACACCCAGGCCGAGCAGGAGCCCCGCGTCGACGCCGAGGAAGCGCCCCAGCGGCCCGGAGGCGGCGGCGTAGGCCAGACCGTTCCCGGCGGTGACGACCGCGTCCAGGGCGAGGAAGCGGCGCAGCATGGTCTTCGGGTCGTTCGTGCGGGCCAGTGCGGTGAGCGGGAACGCAGAGTACGTCGACATGGGAAACCGGCCTCCGTCAGCAGAAGGGAAAACACCAGGAAGAGCACAGAGAAAGGCAGCGGGAAAGATGGCCGGATCCGGGCCGGAGTGCGCCGGACCGGATCCGGTAGGAACAACCCTGCCGGGCCCGCGGGCGGGGGTCGATTACCTCAGGGGTAAGGCGGGCGCCCCGCGAGCGGACGGCCCGGGGGCCTGACGCAACCCGTACGGCGGCAGCCGCCGTGTGCCGCCGCCGCCCCGCGCCTAGGTTCGTTGAAAGGCAGACTTAGGGAGCTCAAGGGTGACAGAGACGACCGAGCCCGGCGCCGCGCTGCTGCGCGCGGGCAAGTTCTTCCGCCGCGGCACCGCCGCCCCCGACCTGCACAGCATCGGACTCGTCGGCGGCCGGGACGCGGACGCCTTCTACCGGGACCGGTGGAGCCACGACAAGGTCGTGAACTCCACGCACGGCGTGAACTGCACGGGATCCTGCCTCTGGAAGGTGTACGTCAAGGACGGCATCATCA
>NZ_JBNNJZ010000466.1:0-6538 GCF_050270335.1 Streptomyces sp. NPDC059900 | reverse complement strand
GCCCCACCAGACCCCGCACCCCCCGCTGTTCCTGGCGTGCAGCAGGACCGAAACCCTCGAGCAGGCCGCCGAACTCGGCATCGGCGCCCTGGTGATGGGCTTCGCGGGACCGGAGTCGATCGCCGGGATGCGCGCGGCGTACGACAGTGCCATCGCGGCCCGCAGCGACGCGCGCTTCGTGTCCGCTGTCGTCAACGACCACTTCTCCGTGCTCTGCCCGACGATCGTGCTCGACGACCGGGAGACGGCCCGGAACGTGGGCATCCGCGGCCAGCGATTCTTCGCGCAGTCCATCGGCCACTGGTACGGCGGCGCAGGCATCCCCGACGAAGCCGTGGTCGAGGGCGCCGACGAGGCGGCCGCGATGCGGGAGGCCGCCGAGCAGGTCGTCGCCCGGCTGCACGAGCATGACATCCCGGTACGGCCCACCTCCACGGCCACCTTCAACGCCGAGCACGCCTACGGGACCGCCGACGACGCCATCGCGTACGTGGAACGGCTCCGCGACGCCGGGGCCGACGAGATCATGTGCCTCATCCAGATGGGCACCGTCCCGCAGGAAGCCTGCATGGAGACCCTGCGGCAGTGGGGCGAGAAGGTCATCCCGTATTTCCGCGCCCAGGAGTCCGGGTGACGGCGCCCGGAACGGCCCGTGACCGTCTCGCCCCCAAAGCCCGCCCCCTCGTCGACGCGCTGAGCGCCGCCTTTCCCGACCTCGGCGGCACCGTCACGGACGCGGCCGAAGCCCGACGCATCCTCGCCGCGACCCCCGCGCCGGGCAAGACCGCACCGCCCGTGGGAGCAGTCCTGGACCGGGTCGTCCCCGGCCCCGCCGGCGCCCCCGACCTGCCCGTACGGGTCTACCGCCCGGAAGGGGCGGGGCGCCCCCGCCCCACCGTCGTCTTCTTCCACGGCGGCGGCTACACCCTCTGCGGCCTCGACACCCACGACGCCACGGCCCGCACCCTCTGCGCCGCATCCGGCGCCGTCGTGGTCTCCGTCGCCTACCGCCTGGCCCCCGAGCACCGCTTCCCCGCGGCCGCCGATGACGCCTACGCGGCGCTGTGCTGGGCCGCGGCGAGAGCCGGGGCGGGAGGGCTCGGCGGCGATCCGGACGCCGTGGTGACGGCCGGGGACAGCAGCGGGGGAGGCCTGGCCACCGTCGCCGCCCTGACGGCGCGGGACCGCGGGGGGCCCGCCGTGGCGCTCCAGGTGCTGATCTACCCCCTGCTCGACGCGGCGCAGGACAGCGACTCGTATACGACGAACGCGTCCGGCTGCTTCCTCACCGCCGCGCACCTGCGCTGGTTCTGGGAGCAGTACCTCGGCCCGGACGGCGACGGCACCCACCCCTACGCCTCGCCCGCGGCCGCGGACCTGTCCGGGCTGCCGCCCGCGCACATCGTGACCGCGGGCTGCGATCCCCTGTGCGACGAGGGCGCGGCATATGCGGTCAGGCTGGGCCTGGCGGGGGTCCCGGTGACACGGGGGCACTACCCGGGGATGTTCCACGGCTTCCTGGGCTTCCCGCGGCTCCTGGACGATGCGCGGGCCGCGGTGGCGAATGTGGCAGAAGCGGTCGCCTCGACGGTTACCGACAGGAAAATCAGCGGTGATGTTGGGGGTGTCACAGGATAATTTCCTGAGCCTCCTCTTGTGGTGGAGAACCTCGCCCGCATACGGTGTTCTAACGCGAGGTTCTCCCGTGGAGGTTGACAAGTGACGGAAATTCTTGTGCAGAGGGTTACGGAAGGGGCGGTTCCTCCCGTGAGCGGGGGTGCCCCCGTGGGACGGGTCGTGGAGCACCCGGCTTGGCCGATGCTCAAGGACGCCGTGGAAGAGATCCGCCCGTGGCAGTCCGCGGACGGCTCGATCGACTTCGACGCGGAGGGCGCCCCGGCGAAGGCCGTGGCCGAACTCGCCGTCGACCGCGTGATATCCGGGATCGACCAGCTCGCCCCGCTCCTGCCGCACGACGCCGCGTACCACCAGGCGCTCGGCGCGGACCTGCGGCGCTGGGCCGACGACGGCTTCAAGGTGCCGGACTTCCTCGACTCGCTGCTCGCCTTCCAGCCCGCGGCCGACCGCCGCGACGGCCTCCAGCACCTCGTGGTCTTCCCGATGTACACGCAGAACGGCAACCCGGACCGCAATCTCGAAGCGGTCGTCCTTCGCATGGTCTGGCCGGACTGGCTGGCCGAGCTGGAGCGCACGCGCTACGACAACCCGCTGTTCTGCGGCATCACCTTCGAGGACTTCACCGCCGGGTACGACACGAACTCGGCCGTGCTCTTCCCGGAGACCATCGCCGTGCGCGAGGCCCCCGAGCGCTTCAGCTGGGGCGGCATCTTCTGCGACCGCGAGGCGGCCCGCTTCCGCCGCGTCACCGAGGCGTCCGTGGAGATCCTCGGGCTCGAACTGCCCGACGACATCCGCGAGATGGTCGGCGACCAGGACCGCTGCCAGCAGGCGTTCGTCCTGTGGGACATGGTGCACGACCGCACCCACAGCCACGGCGACCTGCCCTTCGACCCCTTCATGATCAAGCAGCGCCAGCCGTTCTGGATGTACGGCCTGGAGGAGCTGCGCTGCGACCTCACCGCCTTCAAGGAGGCCGTGAAGCTGGAGGCCGAGGGCGTCCCGCAGGCACGCGACGTGCAGTACGCCGTCCTCTTCGACCGCATGTTCCGCTTCCCGGTCACGGGCGACCGCGTCAAGAACTACGACGGGCTCGGCGGCCAGCTGCTCTTCGCGTACCTCCACAAGCACGACGTCGTGCGCTGGACCGACAACAAGCTCAAGATCGACTGGGAGCGCGCGCCGCGGGTCACCAACCAGCTGTGCGCCGAGATCGAGGAGCTCTACCGCGCGGGCATCGACCGCCCCAAGCTCGTGCACTGGTTCGCCGCGTACGACCTGGTCTCGCAGTACCTCGCCCCGCACCCCGGATCGCGCTGGGCCAAGGGCCCCGACGCCCTGGATGTGCAGCTTCCGCCCCGAAAACTGGTCGACGACGTGCTTCCGGACGAGTTTCCGCTCAGCATGTTCTATGAGGCGCTTTCCAAGAAGCTCAAGCGCGTGATCGCCGAAACCAAGGGGATCACCGCGGCGAGCGCCGAGCGGGTCGCCGCATGACCGACCGCACCACCAAGGAGGCGAGGACGATGTCCGCACTCGATGGAGCCGTGGTCGCGGTCGCGGGAGCAGGCGGCCCGGCGGGCCGTGCCACGCTGCTGAGGCTCGCCGAGGCCGGTGCCACGGTCATCGCCTCGGACGCCGACGCGGCGCGCCTGGCGGAGGCCGTGGACGCCGCGAGGTACGCGCACGGCGGGGCGACGGTCACCGGTGACACGGTCGACCTGCTCGACCTGGACGCCACCCGCGGGTGGGCCGCCCGCACGGAGAAGGAGTTCGGCCGGATCGACGGCCTGATCCATCTCGTCGGCGGCTGGCGGGGCAGCAAGAACTTCGCCGAGACCGACCTCGCCGACTGGGACCTGCTCGAAAAGCTCCTGATCCGCACGGTGCAGCACACCTCGCTCGCCTTCCAGGACGGCCTGCAGCGCAGCGACCGCGGCCGCTATCTCCTGATCAGCGCGGCCGGCGCCTCCAAGCCCACCGCGGGCAACGCGGCGTACTCCGCCTCGAAGGCCGCCGCCGAGGCCTGGACCCTGGCCCTCGGCGACGCCTTCCGCAAGGCGGGGGGCGAGCAGGGCCCGACATCGGCGGCTGCCATCCTGGTGGTCAAGGCGCTGGTGCACGACGCGATGCGCGCGGAGCGGCCCAACGCGAAGTTCGCGGGCTTCACGGACGTCACGGAGCTGGCCGATGCCATCGCCGGAGTCTGGGACCGGCCCGCCGGAGAAGTGAACGGAACCCGCCTGTGGCTGACCGAGAAGCCGTGACCGCTCGCGACACCCGTGACAGAGAAGCCGTGAACCCTCCGAAGACCGACGCACGCCGCCATCACGACCCGGACGTACGGGGGTTCGCGAGCGACAACTACGCGGGCGCCCACCCGGAGGTGCTCGCCGCCATCGCCCTTGCCAACGGCGGTCACCAGATCGCGTACGGCGAGGACGACTACACGGCCAACCTCCAGCAGGTCATCCGGGGCCACTTCGGCCCCACGGCCGAGGCGTTCCCGGTCTTCAACGGCACGGGCGCCAACGTCGTCGCGCTCCAGGCGATCACCGACCGCTGGGGCGCGGTGATCTGCGCCGAGTCCGCGCACATCCACGTGGACGAGGGCGGCGCCCCCGAGCGGATGGGCGGCCTGAAGCTGCTCACGGTTCCCACGCCCGACGGCAAGCTGACCCCCGAGCTGATCGACAAGCAGGCGTTCGGCTGGGACGACGAGCACCGGGCGATGCCGCAGGTCGTCTCGATCGCGCAGAACACCGAACTGGGCACGCTCTACACGCCCGACGAGATCCGCGCCATCTGCGACCACGCGCACGCGCTCGGCATGCGGGTGCACCTCGACGGCTCGCGCATATCGAACGCCGCCGCGTCCCTGGACGTCCCCATGCGGACGTTCACGAACGCGGTCGGCGTGGACATCCTGTCCCTGGGCGGCACGAAGAACGGCGCGCTCTTCGGGGAGGCCGTCGTCGTCATCAACCAGGACGCCGTCAAGCACATGAAGCACCTGCGCAAGCTGTCCATGCAGCTCGCCTCCAAGATGCGCTTCGTCTCGGTGCAGTTGGAGGCCCTGCTCGCCAAGGACCTGTGGCTGCGCAACGCACGGCACGCGAACGAGATGGCGCAGCGCCTCGCGGAGGGCGTGCGCGCCGTCCACGGCGTGGAGATCCTCTATCCGGTGCAGGCCAACGCGGTCTTCGCGCGGCTGCCGCACGACGTGAGCGAGCGGCTGCAGAAGCAGTACCGCTTCTACTTCTGGGACGAGGCGGCGGGCGACGTCCGCTGGATGTGCGCCTTCGACACGCGCGAGGAGGACGTGGACGGGTTCGTCGCGGCCCTCAAGGAGGAGATGGCGCGCTAGCCGTTCGCTCCCCATTCGCTGCATAGGTATGCGGTCGACCGTAAATCCATTTACGTGCGGTCGATCGCATTCCTATGCTCCCGTGGCATGCAGCTGATCCAGGAAAACCCTGACCTGTCGGCGTACTTGGCCGCCGACGACGTGGTCGACCACCACCACCCGCTGGTCCGCGAGACGGTGGCCGCTCTCGCAAAGTCATCCGCCGATACGTACGAGTACGCCCGCGCCGCCTTCGAGTACGTGCGCGACGTCATCCCGCACTCGCAGGACGCGGGCCGCATGGAGGTCACCTGGCGGGCCTCCGACGTCCTGAGGGAGCGCACCGGCATCTGCGTCGCCAAGTCCCACGCCCTGGCCGCCCTGCTGCGCGCCGAGGACATCCCGACCGCGTTCTGCTATCAGCGGCTGAGGGACGGCAACACCAGCGGCTACTCCCTGCACGGCCTGGTCGCCGTACGCCTCGACGGTGCCTGGCACCGGCAGGATCCGCGCGGGAACATCCCGGCCGGGGTCGACGCGCAGTTCCGCCTCGGCGAGGAGCGGCTGGCCTGGCCCGTGGATCCGCAGTCCAATGAAGTGGACTATCCGGTCCTGTACGCTGAACCGAGCCCAGTGGTGCTCCGGGTGCTCAAGGAAGCCAGGGACCGGCCGCACCTCTGGCAGATCTACCCCTCGGAACTGTGACGCACGAACTGTGAGGCACGACGGACCATGACCATCGACCTGACCGTCTCCGACGAGGTCCGCGCCCTCGCGCCGGGCTTCACCCACGTCGCCGTCGAGGCCTACGGGCTCGTCAACGGCCCCAGCACCGACGCGACCTCGAACCTTCTCGACGAGGCCGCACGCCGCCTCGCCGGGCGGCTCGACGGCCGCGCCCCGCACGAGGACCCGCACATGGCGGCCTGGCGCGCGACGTACACCGCCTTCGGCGCGAAGCCCTCGCGTACGCGCAACTCCGCCGAGGCCCTGGCCAAGCGCGCCCTCGCCGACGGCGGACTGCCGCGCATCAACGCCCTCGTCGACCTCTACAACGCGATCAGCGTCGCCCATCTGATCCCGGTCGGCGGCGAGGACCTGGACCGGATCAGGGGCGGCATGCGCCTGGTGCGGGCCACCGGCACCGAGGACTTCGTGACCATGGCCGGCGGCGAGCGGACCGTCGAGCACCCGGACGCGGGCGAGGTCGTCTGGTGCGACGACGAGGGAGTCACCTGCCGCCGCTGGAACTGGCGCCAGGGGCCGCGCACCCGCCTCACGGAGGACTCCGTCAACGCCATCTTCCTGCTGGAGGGGATGGGGCCGGACTCCGGGGCCGAGGCCGCGGGCAACGAACTGGCCGAACTCCTCGAGAAGTCCAGCCCCGGCGCGCAGCTCACCGTCCACGCGCCGGAGCGGGCGTCACAGCGCCCGGAGTAATCGATTCAGCTCGCCTCGGCGGCCTTGACCTCGGCCGGGGTCGGCGCGGTGCCGCCGAGGTGCGCCGGCATCCACCACGTGTCGTCCGGGCCCTTGGGGCGCACGGGGTAGGCG
>NZ_JBNNJZ010000465.1:0-6546 GCF_050270335.1 Streptomyces sp. NPDC059900 | reverse complement strand
GTACCAGGAAGAGGTTGAAGTAGTGGTCGTAGGTGCCCGTGGACTGCGAGTTGAACAGCACGGTCGTCGCCCGTGAGGCCAGGTAGGAGCCGAGCAGGCCGATGCCGTAGAGCGGGATGACCGCGATGGCGCCGGCCACGATGCGGGTGGAGACGAGGAAGGGCGTGGAGCGCACGCCCATGCTCTCCAGGGCGTCGACCTCTTCGTTGATGCGCATGGCGCCGAGCTGCGCGGTGAAGCCCGCGCCGACCGTGGTGGACAGGGACAGGGCGGCGACGAGCGGGCCGATCTCGCGGGTGTTGAAGTAGGCGGAGACGAAGCCGGTGAACGCGTCGGTGCCGATCTGGCTGAGCGCCGCGTAGCCCTGGAGGCCGACGACCGTGCCGGTGAAGACGGTGATGCCGATCATCACGCCGACGGTGCCGCCGATCACTCCGAGGCCGCCGCTGCCGAAGGCGACCTCCGCGAGCAGCCGCTGGATCTCTTTGGGGTAGCGCCGCACGGCGCGCGGGATCCAGAACAGTGCCCGCAGGTAGAAGAGGAGTTCGTCGCCGGGCCGGTCGAGCCAGGCGAAGGCGCGGCTCTTGCCGCCGCGTGCCGTCAGGGCCATGGGTCACAGCCCCTTCGGGGGGACGAGTTGGAGGTAGACGCCCGTCAGGACCATGTTGACGAAGAAGAGGATGAGGAAGGTGAAGACGACGGACTGGTTGACCACGTCGCCCACGCCCTTGGGTCCGCCCTTGGGGTTGAGTCCGCGGTAGGCGGCGACGACTCCGGCGATGAAGCCGAAGATCAGCGCTTTGAACTCGCTGATGTACAGGTCGGGCAGCTGGGCAAGGGCGGAGAAGCTGGCCACGTACGCGCCCGGAGTGCCGTCCTGCATCACGACGTTGAAGAAGTAGCCGCCGAGGATGCCCACCACGGAGACCAGGCCGTTGAGGAGCACGCCGACCAGCATCACGGCGAGCACCCGGGGCACGACGAGGCGCTGGACGGGCGAGACGCCCATGACTCGCATCGCGTCGAGTTCCTCGCGGGTGGTCCGCGATGCGAGGTCCGCGCAGATCGCGGACCCGGCGACGCCCGAGATGAGCAGGGAGACGATCAGCGGGCTGGCCTGCTGGATGATGACCAGGACGCTGGCCCCGCCGCTGAAGGACTGGGCGCCGAACTGCTCGATCAGGGAGCCCACCTGGAGGGCGATGACCGCGCCGAACGGAATGGTCACCAGCATCGCGGGCAGGATCGTGACGCTCGCGATGAACCAGAACTGCTCGACGAACTCCCGCCACTGGAAGGGCCGTTTGAAGATCAGGCGGACCACGCTGACGGCGAGCGCGAACAGGTGGCCGATCTCGCGCAGCACGCCCAGGCCCGGCAGCGGCCGGCGCGCGGCGGGAGGCGCGCTCATGCGCCCGCTCCCCGTATCGCGCGCGGCCCGACCAGGGTGGGCGCGTCGTCGCCCCGCAGGCTGGCCTCGATGGCGCGTCGGGCCGCGGGCGGCAGCTCGTGCAGCATGCCCTGGACGCGCTCCTGGCGCCGGCGCACGGCCTGGCGTTCGGGTAGCCCGGGGGTGGGCGCGAGCTGCGGCACGATGGTCCGCTCCGTGGCGGGTCCGGCGACGATGCCGTGCGCGGCCTCCAGGTCCAGGGTGGCCTGGTCCTTCTCCTCGGACATGCCGATGGGGCCAGCCCTGCGGGCGTTGAGGAACTGCTCGACGACCGGCTCCTCGCTGGTCAGGAGTACTTCGCGGGGCCCGAAGGTCACGAGGTTGCGGCGGAACAGCATCCCCATGTTGTCGGGGACGGTCGCCGCGATGTCGAGGTTGTGGGTGACGATGAGCATCGTCGCGTCGATCTCCGCGTTGATGTCGATGAGCAGCTGCGAGAGGTACGACGTGCGCACCGGGTCGAGCCCCGAGTCCGGTTCGTCGCACAGGATGATCTGCGGGTCGAGCACCAGGGCCCTGGCCAGGCCCACGCGTTTGCGCATGCCGCCCGATATCTCGCCGGGCAGCTTCTTCTCGGCCCCCGCGAGACCGACGAGTTCGAGCCGCTCCATGACGATGCGGCGGATCTCCGATTCCTTCTTGCGGGTGTGCTCGCGCAGCGGGAAGGCGACGTTGTCGAAGAGGCTGAGCGAGCCGAAGAGCGCGCCGTCCTGGAACATCAGACCGAACAGCTTCCGGGCCTCGTACACGTCCCGTTCGCGGCTGTTGACCATGTCCACGCCGTCGATGAGGACGTGCCCCTGCTCGGGGCGGACGAGGCCGACGATCGACTTCAGGAAGACCGTCTTGCCGGTGCCGGACGGGCCGAGCATCACGCTGACTTCGCCGCGCGGCAGGGTCAGGGTGACGTTCTGCCAGATGTTCTGCTTGCCGAACGACTTGGTCAGTCCTTCGACGACCACTTCGACTCCCATCGCACCTCCTTGCTCAGAGTTCGGGGTTGTGCACGGTTCGGGTGTGGGCCCTGTGCTTTCGGCCCTGTTCGTCCGGGCCTCTTCGTTCGGCCCAGTGCTGTGGGCCGTGGCTCGCTCGGCGGTCAGAGGTCGGGAAGCTCCGGGATCTTGCAGGTCGATCCGGCGCCGCAGACGCGCCCCTGGCGGATCTTCAGTGCGTTGCCGGGGCCGGAGACCGCGCCGGAGAGCAGCGTGTCCAGGTCCTCGCCGCCTGCGCCGCACCCGTGGAGCGGCGGGATGTCCAGCTCGCCTTCGAGCAGCCCGCCCTCGCTGACCGGATAGCTGCCGGTGAGTTCCGTCTCGACGGGCCGCGAGGTGCGGCACCGGGGCCCGACGTCGAGGGGCACGCCGTTGACCCGGACGTCGTACAGGCGCAGATGCTGGCGGTAGCCGACCCTGGTGACCGGCCGCTTGCCGGGCCGGATGATGTTGACGATGGTCGCCGGCTCCGGCTCGAAGCGGACCTTGGCGGTGATCGGCTGGAACCCGAAGGTGAGGAACGTGCCCTCGGTGTCGGGCAGTTGCATGATGCCCAGGTGGTCGTACTCCACATAGTCGGGCGCCCTGACCTCCCGCATCCGCATAGCCAGGTGCATGAGACCGATCCGTGGCCCGCGCGGGTCGTTGACCAGGGCCGAGCTCTTCAGTTTGCGCAGGGTGGCGAAGCCCGCGGGCACCGCGCACATCGAGGTCGGCTCCAGCTCGCCGGCCTCACCGCCCGGCGGCACCGGCGGCAGCCGATTCGGGTCGAGCTTGCCTGCGGGCGGCTGTGCGGGGCAGGTGTCCGCGGCGGCGCGGGGCTGCGGCCCGGCGTCGATGCCCTCGGGGGTGTCGCGCGGGGTAGCGGTGTCCGGGTCCGCGGAGCCGGTGGACGGAGCGGGAGGTGTGTCCGCGGCGGGCGTCTCGACGGGGACGGTCGCGAGCAGGGTGTCCGCTCCCCCGGCCGGGGCGCAGGCCAGCTCGGCCGTCGCGGGCCGCGCGCCCGGATCTCCGGAGCCCGAGGCGGTGAGGGTGAGGTCCAGCTTCCCGGCCGTGAAGGTGACATCGCCTCCGGCGCCGACCGTCACGTACGGCACATCACCGCTGAAGCCCAGGTCGACGGCGTCCTGCGCGGGCAGTTGCACCTCGCCGGATGCCAGGCCTGCCCACTGGGCCGCCGCCCGCTGCCGCCCCTGGGCAACCGTCGTGGCCAGCACCGCCGTTCCCGCGACCGATGCCGTCCCCTCGGGCAGCAGCTCCGCCACGACGGGGCGCGGCAGGCTCGTGCGCACGCTCACCGCGGTAGGCCTGATCGGCTTGCCGACCGCCCCGCTCCCGGGAAACGTGGCGCCGAAGGCGACCTCGACCTGCCGGGTGCCCGAAGGCAGTGTGCAGTCGTACGCGGCCGTGAGCCGGGCCTGGCGGTCACGTGCGGCCGAGCCCGAACCGGGCAGCAGGCCGAGCACACAGGACACGGCGACGACCGCGGCCAGTCGGGCGGTGCGCCCGCCGCTCGGGGCTCCGGTCATCGCTGCTCTCCGATCAGAAGGCGGACCCCGCGGCAGGGGGGCCGCCGCGGGGTCCGATGGAGTGGTCCTCGCGTGGTTCCGGGGAGAGCCGGGACCACTTGCGCGAAGGGGCATCCGCACCCGGAGGACCGAAGCAGAAGCGGGGCAATACCTCGCGATAAGGCCCGATCTGCTTCCCGTTCAGCTTGCGATCCGGACCTTACGCACGGGTAACTCAGCGGCGCAACGGCCGAATTGGAAAAGGACCCCGGACCGAAATCACCAGGCATTTCCTTGTCTCTGGCACAGCAAATCCGAGAGCGGCTTCGTACACAGGTGAGTACTCCGCGACCGGCCTCTTGACGAACGGCGCATCCCGCTCTCCTGGCACGGTCACAAGCGGAGGCAGGCACCCGCTTTTGTCATCCGGACACCAACGCGCACAGCAGGTTCATCCGGCGATGAGCACTCTGCTCCCGGCCTCTTGACGTGCCCCGCTCAGACAGGGCGCCCTGAACACCTCACCAGCGGAACGGGGTTGTCCGAAAGAGAGTGATGAGCAGGGTGCACACCGGCTGTCCATGGTCTAACGTGCCAGAGGCTCCGGCGCGCCAAGATCAATTCTGAGCCGCCGCGAGCCGGCGACCACCGGGGTCGTCAGGGAGCGCTTCCGTCCCCAGCCGCTGCCGGTCAGCGGTTTCGATCACGGGCGGAGTAAGGGGAGTTCCATGACTACTGCTTTAAAGGCGGGGGATGCGGGGCATCCGGTGTCTGCTCTTCCCCGCGAGTTCGCCGCGATCATGCGCCCAGAACTGCCCGGCCTCATCCAGGAAGTCATCGACGAGATCCGCCGCTCCTACCCCGAGTACGCGGAAGTCCTCGACGGACCCTATTCCCGGGCCGTACATCTTATTGTCGAGCACAACCTGACGAGCTTCGTGGACCAGGTCGCCGCCCCGGACGCATCCACCGTCCAGCGCGACAAGGTGTGCCGCATGTTCGGCCGCTTCGAGGCCTATGAGGGCCGCAGCCTGGACACCATGCAGGCGATCTTCCGGCTCGGCGCCCGGCTCGCCCTCAACCGGGCCAAGGGAGTGCTGCGACGGCTCAACCTGCCGGCCGGCCTGATGCTCTCCTTCGCCGACGCCCTGCTTGCCTACGTGGACAATCTCATGGAGGTCTCCCGCGAGGGCTACCAGGAAGCCCGCGCGGAGATGGAGCAGGGCCAGGACATCCAGCGCCAGCGGCTCCTGAAACACCTTCTCTCGGATGTGTCCGTTCCCCGGGCGACCCTGGTCGAACTCGCCGAGCGCGCCAAGTGGCAGCTGCCCGACGAGGTCACGCCGATCGCGTTCAGCACGGACGGCCGACCGGACCGGGGCGCCGTCGCCGAGGACGTCCTGGTCGACCTGAGCTCCTCGCAGCCGCACGCCCTGATCCCCGGGCCGGTCGACGAGCACCGCCGCGCCTTCATGGACGCGGCCCCGCACACCATCCGCGCGGCGGTGGGCCTGACCGTGCCGCTGGCGGACGCGGCGGAGTCCCTGCGCTGGGCCCGAAGAGCCCTGAGCCTGGCCGAGGCGGGTGTCCTGGAGGGCACCGCCTACATCCACTGCGAGGACCACCTGGTGGCCCTCTCCCTCTTCGCCGATCCCGGCCTGGTCTCGGCGCTCGCCAAGCAGCAACTCGCCCCGCTGGCGGGCCTCACGGCCAATCAGCGCGACCGGCTCATCAGCACCCTGCGCGCGTGGCTCGACACCCGCGGGAACGTCCTGCAGATGGCCGACGTGCTCCATCTGCACCCGCAGACGGTCCGCTACCGGCTGCGCAACCTGGAGAAGGTCTTCGGCGACCTGCTGGCCTCACCGGACGACCGCTTCGCCACCGAACTGGTGCTGCGCGCCCTGGAGCTGCGATCCCGCCGCACCACCACGACCCACCGGCCGGGCGCCCTGCCCTGAGCAGCCGCCCCTGAGGGGGCGCCCGGCGGGAACCGGTCGTCGGGTGTCAGGCGCGTCGCGGGAGCGCAGCACTCCGGGATCACCGGCGCACGGCGGTCAGTGGTTCACCGGCGACTTGCCGTTGCTGGCGGCGTTGTTCCTGCCGTTGAGGGTGCCGTCGCTGTCGGTGCGCATCCACACGGTCCGCTGCGGGAAGGGAATTTCGATGCCCGCGTCGTCAAGGGCCGTCTTGGCGCGGCGGCGCAGTTCACGGGTGACGCCCCACTGCTTGAGCGGGACGGTCTTGACCGCGAGGCGCACCACGACACCGTCGGCGTCCAGGGACTGCACGCCCCACACCGACGGCTCCTCCAGCAGGATGCCCTCGAACTCCGGGTCCTGGCGCATCTCGGTGCCGGTCCGCTCCAGAACGTCGTAGACCGTGTCGAGGTTGGCGTCGTAGGCGACGGAGATGTCCAGGACGGCGCGGGCCCATTCCTGGCTGTCGTTGCGGACGCGCAGGATCTCGCCGTTGCGGATGTGCCAGAGGCCGCCGTTGAGGTCGCGGATCTGGGTGAGCCGGAGGCCCACGTGCTCGACCTCGCCGATGGCCTCGCCGAGGTCGACGGAGTCACCGACGCCGTACTGGTCCTCCA
>NZ_JBNNJZ010000464.1:0-6558 GCF_050270335.1 Streptomyces sp. NPDC059900 | reverse complement strand
GCTTCAGGACACTCCCGTCCGCCGCCTCCCACGCTACCGGCGCGGGGCTGTCGCCTGCCGCGCTGCCCGGCTGTTCCACCCGTTCGTCCACGTCCACCCCCGTCGGATGCGCACGGCGTTGGGACGACTCGCAACGCGTGCGTACCCCCGCAACACACGGTCCGCCGAGCAGAGTGCATATACCCGGCAACCATGCCCATCTCGTCAAAGGACTTTTACGATGACACGTTCGAGCCGCAAGAGCTCCGTTCAGGAAGAGGCCGGTTCGCGCCTTGTTCTCGCCATGGCCACCGCGGCCGTGTCAGGAGCGGTGGGCGCCCTGCTGGCGTGGCTGCTGGACGCGCTGCCCTGGCCGTAACGGCACAGGCACAGCAGGCAGCAGCGCCGGGCGGCCCCCTGGGAGTCTGCACGGGAATGCGTACGGAACGGGCGTGCGCCGCAAGGCGGGCCTGTAGCGTCGTGTCATGAGTGCAGAGTCACCGACACAGACCGTGCAGCGCCTGTTCCCGCTGCTTGCCGAGGGCAAGAGCGCCGAGGCGGCGGCGCTGTTCGCCGACTCGGTGTCGTTCTCGATCCCGCACCCGCCGGGCATTCCGTGGGTGCCGGAGGTCGACTCGGCGCAGGGCATGCGCACCTTCTTCGAGCTGCTGCAGGCGCATGTGCAGGCCAAGGAGTTCGACCTGCGCCAGATCATCGCCGAGGGCGACGATGTCGTGCTCGTCGGGCGGATGGTCTCCGAGGTGAAGAAGACGGGCCGGGACATCGATACCGCGTTCGTCCTGCACACCACGGTCCGCGAGGGTCGGATCACCCGCTACCACCTCTACGAGGACACCTACGCCGTGGCCAGGGCCTACTTCGACGACTGATCGCGGGCGGGCGCGACCGGCCGTCGGGCCTGTGCCGGTGCGGCGGAGGCCGGTCCGCTTCGGTCCGGACCATGGACGACCCTCGCGCGTCGCAGTACACCCCTTGAAAAGGCACGTACGGAAGGCACGTACCGACCTCCGAGGGGGACCCCATGCCGGCGATCACGGTTGCGCAGTTCCGGGACTTCGTCTTCACCTGGATGTACGAGAACGGCGCGCGGGCCGAGCGCGTCCAGCTCCTGGACTGGGGCTGGGAGGGCTGGCTGCAGGCGGAGCTCGCGGGCAATCTGCGGGCCTACGACTCGACGCTGGACGTGCGGCGGGAGCAGTTGGTCTTCGACGGCAAGCAGCGCACCGACCTGATGCTCAATGCCTCCAGCGCGGTGCCGGGCCAGCGGATCATCGTCGAGCTGAAGACCCTGCGCGCCACCGAGTACAACAAACCTGCGTTCGTCAAGGAGATCGAGGCGGACGTGGACAAGCTCCAGTACCACCTGAAGGCGACCCACAAAGGTGCCCAACTGCTGGTCATGGCCTTCTACTTCGACGCCAACGCCGCCATTCCCGCGGGCTTCCAGAGCAGGCAGAACATCCACAAGGACCTGGGGATCTGCTGGAAGGAGATGGTGATCATCGACTGAGCGGCGGGTGCGGGGCCGGCGGCGCCGCGATCTCACGGAACGTCGGCGCGGTCACGTCGCGATCTCCCAGATGTGGCCGCCCGGATCGCGGAAGGAAGCGGTGCGGATGCCCCAGGGCCGGTCCACCGGGCCGTTCAGGAGCTCGACACCCCGCGCCGCCAGCTGTTCGCACGTCGCGTCCACGTCCTGGACGCCGAGCGTAAACACCAGGCGGGAGCCGGCCTCGCGGTCCGCGACGGAGGCGGGTTCGATCAGTTCGGGCCCTGCTGTGCTGTCGAGGAGGTTGATGAGTGTGTCGCCGAACTCGAACACCGCTGAGTTGTCGTTCTCCCAGTGCACGGGCAGGCCGAAGACGTCCCGGTAGAACTCTTTGGTGGCTGCCAGGTCCTCGGTGAAGAGGGTGATGGCCTTGAGGCCGCCGGGCCAGGAACGTGTGTTCGCACTGTCGGTCATGGACCTGGATCTTTGCCCGTCGGCGGCGCCGTGTACAGGGGTGCGCAGCGTTCTTGGGGTGTCTTTGCGGCTGTCGGCGGTCTCGTGCGCTCGCGCGGGGGTGTTCTGCGGGTGCCTACCGGCCGCGCGGCGGGGCCGTCGAGGCACGCAGTACGGGGGCGGCGGGCAGGCGTGAGGTGACGGTGCGGCGGTGGCCGTCGAGCAGTTCGTGCAGGCGGGTGACGGCCAGGGCTCCGGCTTCCTGGAGCGGCACGTCGAGTGCGGTCACCGGGGGAGTGGTGGCGCTGAGCGTGCTGAGGTCGTCGGCCGCGGCCAGGCTCACGTCGTCGGGGACGCGGCGTCCGGCGGTGCCCAGGCCGTGCAGCAGTCCCAGGGCCAGGTAGCTGTTGTAGGCGAGGACGGCCGTGGTGTGGGCGGGCAGGGCGCGTGCGGCCTCGATGCCGGCGTCGAAGGTGGGCGGCAGGGGCCCCAGGACGCGGACGCGGGCGCCGGCCGCCGAGGCCTGTGCGGTCAGGGCGGTGCGGCGCTGGGCGTCGGCCCAGGAGTCCGCGGGGCCGGAGACGTAGGCGATGTTGCGGTGGCCCTGGGCCAGCAGGTGGTCCAGGAGGCCGGTCAGGCCCGTGGCGGTGTCGGCCACCACGGCGGGCAGGCGGCCCACCTGGCGGTCGACCAGGACCAGCGGTCGGCGGCGGAAGCGCTCGCGCAGTGCGGTGTCCGTGCCGACCGGCGTCACCATGATCAGGCCGTCGGCCTGCTCGGAGAGCCGGTCGGCGAGGGCGTCCTCCCGCTGGGCGTCGTACTCCGAGACCGCGATGAGCAGGTGGCTCTCGGTCTCCTCGGCGGCCTGCTGGGCGCCCATCACCAGGGGTGCGAAGAAGGGGTTGGAGAGGGTCGGCACGATCAGGCCGATGAGGCCGGTGCGGCCCGTGGTCAGTGCGCGGGCGGCGGCGTTGGGCTGGAAGCCGAGCCGGTCGGCGGCTTCCCGTACGCGCAGTCGTGTGCTTTCGGCGACCAGTTCGGGGCGTTGCAGGGCCCGTGAGGCGGTGGCCTTGGAGACCCCTGCCGCGCGCGCCACGTCCAAGAGTGTCGCCAATGCCGTCCCCTGCCTCGTGGGCCCGCGGGGATCGAAGGTCCGTTGCGGGTCCGTGTTCACTTTCGCCTGATGCCGTGCCATGATACCCGCAACCGGTCTCTGCAACCGGTTTCAGAGACCGGTTGCAGAGAGCGGGCCAAGCCGGGTTCCCCGTGCGCCCGCACCCTGACCGCGCCGACAGCAGCGCGCCCGCACACCACCTGCCGAGGTCCCCATGCCCACCACCGCTCCGCCGCCCGGCGAGCAGACCGACGCCGCCACCGCGCCGCCCGCCTCGCGCACCGAGCGGCTCTTCGGCGTCCGCGATCGCGGCAGCAGCCACCGCACGGAACTCGTGGCCGGCGCCTCGATGTTCATGGCCGCCGCCTACGCCGTCGTCGTGGTCCCGGGCCAGCTGGCCTCGGCCGGGGTGCCGCACGGCGCCGCGACGACCGCCGTCATCATCGCCATCGCCCTGGCGACCCTGGCCATGGGCCTGATCGCCAACCTGCCGTTCGTCGTCGCGCCGGGACTCGGCGGCGTCGCCCTGATCGCGTTCACCATCGTCGGACAGGACCACGTCCCCTGGGACACGGCGCTGGGCATGGTCTTCTGGTCCGGCGTCGCCTTCCTGCTGCTGACCCTCTTCGGCATCCGCGACCTGGTCACCCGGCTCATGCCGATCAACCTCAAGTACGCCATCAGCGGCGGCCTGGGCCTCTACATCGCCCTGATCGGCTTCCGCGACGCCGACCTGGTCGTGGGCAACGCCGACAAGGCCGCGCTCGCCATCGGAGACCTGTCCAAGGCCCCGGCGCTGCTCGCCCTGGCCGGCCTGCTGCTGCTCACCGCGCTGGCCGCGCGCAAGGTGCCGGGCGCTTTCCTGATCACCATCGCCGCCGTCACCCTCGCCGGCGTGCCGCTGGGCGTGACCGAGGTGCCCGACAGCCTCTTCGCGGCCCCCGACTCGCCCGGCCCCCTGCTCTTCCACATCGACATCCTCGGCGCCCTCAAGCCCGAGTACTTCCCCTACATCTTCGCGTTCTTCGTCTCCGAGTTCTTCTCCATGACCGGCACCCTCCTGGCCGTCTCCGGACGCGCCGGCCTGCTGGACAAGGACGGCAACATCCCCGGCTCCCGCCGCCCCTTCCTGGTCGACTCCGTCTCGGTGATGGGCGGTTCGGCGGTGGGCGCCCCCTCGATGACCGCCTACCTGGAGTCCTCGGCCGCCGCCGACGCGGGCGGCAAGACCGGCCTGTCCTCGGTCTGGGCCGCCTGCGGCTTCGCGCTGCTGCTGCTCGTCACCCCCTTCGCCACCCTGATCCCCTCGGCAGCCACCGCACCCGTGCTGATGTTCATCGGCCTGAACATGCTCGGCGCGCTGAAGAACGTCGACTTCAAGGACCCCACGAACGCCGTCCCGGCCGCCCTGACCGTCGCCACCACGCTGTTCTTCGGCAACTTCGGCACCGGCATCGCCACCGGCCTGGCCGCCCACGTCCTGGTCAAGACCGTCAGCGGCCGCATCCGCGAGGTGCCCTGGCCGTTGTGGATCGTCATGATCCCGCTGGGCTACTACTTCTACACCCTCGTGCCCTGAGCACCCCCCCCGGCCCGGCACCACCCCTTCCCTTCCCCGGCGGGCTTCGCCCGCCCGCGCGCGACGACACCCTTCCAAGGAGCACGAGCCCATGAGCGAGCAGCACGACCTCCGGATCAGCGGCGGGCGCGTGATGTCCACCTTCACCGGTGAGGAGTTCGCCGCGGACGTCTTGGTGCGCGGCGACCAGATCACCGCGGTGCTCCCGCCCGGCACCCCGGCCGCGGCCGACCGGGAGATCGACGCGACGGGCATGCTGATCGCCCCCGGTTTCGTGGACGCCCACATGCACATCGAGAGCGCGTTCCTGACCCCCCAGGAGTTCGCCGCCGTGACGCTGGCCCGCGGCACCACCACGGTCCTCGCCGACCCGCACGAGATCGTCAACGTCGCCGGCCGGGACGCCATGCGCTGGATGATCGACGCGGGCCGGCAGAGCGCCCAGACCCAGCTGTGGGGCGTGCCCTCCTGCGTGCCCGCACTGGAGGGCCTGGAGCACGCCGGTGCCGCGCTGTCCGCCGACGACATCGCCGAGATGCTGGGCTGGCCGGGCGTCATCGCCCTGGGCGAGGTCATGGACTACCGTGCCGTCGTCGCCGGCGACCGCCGCATGCACGAGATCACCGCGGTGGCCCGGGCGCAGGAGGCGATCCTCGACGGCCACTGCCCTAACCTGACCGGCGCGGAACTGAGCGCCTACCTGGCCACCGGGGTGGATTCCGACCACACCAAGAACCGCACCGAGGTGGTCCTGGAGAAGGCGCGCCTGGGCATGACGATGATGCTCCAGGAGAAGTGCCTCACCCCCGAGGTGGCCGCCGCCCTGCTGTCCCTGCCCCAACTGCCGCCGCTGTGCCTGGTCACCGACGACCTCGCGGCCGACCACATCGTCGAGCGCGGCCACCTGGATCACATCGCGCGCGTCGCCGTGGCCGCCGGGTTCCCGCCCCACGTTGTCCTGAGGGCCCTGACCTGGACGCCGGCCCAGCGCCTGCGCCTGTACGACCGCGGCGTCGTCTCGCCGGGCAAGCGCGCCGACCTGGTCCTGCTGCGCGGCGACCTCGCCTCCTTCGAGCCCGCTCTGGTGCTGGCCGGGGGCCGCATCGTGGGCCGCGACGGCGCCCCCGTCCAGGATGCTCCCGCCCCGCAATCCCCGGCCGTGCCGCCCCTGGACAGCCGCCTGGACGTCGAAGCCCAGGACGAGGACGGTTATTGCTGGCGCGTGGACCTGCCCGACGGCACGCACCGCTTCCGCGCGATGCGCGTCAACCCGCGCGACACCTACACCGAGGCCGCCGAGGTCGAACTCCCGGTCTCGGGCGGCGAGGTGCACTGGGAGGGACGCACCACCCTGGTGCGGGTCCGCAACCGCTACGGACGCCCCGGCGCCGTCTTCGCCCCGCTGCTGGGCCGGGATCTTGGCGAGGGCGCCGTGGCCTCCACCTACGCCCACGACAGCCACAACCTCCTGACCATCGGCACCTCCCGTGCGGCGATGGCCGCGGCCGCCGCGACGGTCGTCGCCGACGGGGGAGGAGTGGCCGTCGTGCGCGGCGCGCAGGGCACCACGGTGGCGGCGCGCATGCCGCTGCCGGTGGGCGGCGTGCTGTCCGCCCGCCCGGCCCGGGACGTCGCCGACCAGGCCGCCGCGGTGCGCACGGCGCTGGAGGTCTGGGGCTGGAACCACCTCAACCCGTTCATGAGCGTGTCGACCCTGACCCTGGCCGTCTCGCCCGCCCTGAAGATCACCGACCGCTCGCTGGTGGACGTGGTCCGCCGCGCACCGGTGACCGCGACGCTGACCGGCTGACCGGCGACGGCCGCGCACGCGGGCGGCTCAGGGGCCGCCCGCGGTGCGCTCGTCGTCCGCGCGCAACTGTCCCTTGACGACCTTGCCCCCGGCATTGCGGGGCAGTTCGGCGA
>NZ_JBNNJZ010000463.1:0-6570 GCF_050270335.1 Streptomyces sp. NPDC059900 | reverse complement strand
CTTGAGGTGGGGGCGGGGGAGGTGCCGGCGGACGGGCTGAGCTGAGGGCTGAAGATTTCCCCGAGCCGGGGAAATCTCAGCCCGTCCGGCGTTTGAGGACGAACTCGGCGCAGCCGGTGATTGCGGTACGCGCAAGGCCCCCGCGCCGAGCGGGTTTTCGGGAAGGGGCGGGGTTGGGGAAAATTCAGCCCCGCGTCAGCTCAAGCTCCAGCAACCACTCCACGACCTCAGTACGATGCCGCGCCTCGCGAGGATCCGCACCCCACACATAGAGCCCGTGCCCCGCAACGACGACCGCCGGCATCCCCGGCGAAAGCGCGGCCTCAAGCCGATCCCCCAGGACAGTCATGTCCTGGCTGTTGGCAATCACCGGCAGCGTCACGGCAACCTCATGCGTCGGATGCCCGAGCCCTTTCAGCATCTCCAGATCCCGGAAGGAAATCCCGCCGGGCTCCCGGTGCCCCATGGCCACCGACGCCACGGTGTGCACGTGCACCACGGCCCCGGCCCCGGTCAGCGCAGCGACCCGCGCATGCAGCGCCGCCTCCGCCGAGGGCCGCCCCGCACCGAGCACCGCACCGGACGCGTCCGTCAACACCACGTCCGCAGCCGTCAGTTCACCCTTGTCCCGCCCGCTCGCCGTCACCGCGAGCTGAAGCGGCGTACGCGAAAGAACCACGGACAGGTTCCCGGACGTCCCCCGCATCCATCCGAACGACGCGAAACGCGCGGCCTCGGCGGCGAGGACGGCCCCGGCCTCCTCCAGATCCAACGCGGCAGTGGCCTCAGCCGAACCAGCCGAACCAGACGAACTCATCGAACGCTCCTCGCAACACTGATCTCATCAAAGCCCGCAGCCTCCGGATGCCCGCCGACCCCGGCGGCGAAGTAGGGCTCCCCGGCCCGGCGCACGCCCACGACGTGCCACCCCGCGTCCACCGCCGCGTCCAGCTCCCCGAGCCGGTCGGAGAGGAAGAGCGTGCGGCCGGGCTCCGCCCCGACGGCGGCCGAAATCGCGCGGTAGGACCCGGCCTCCTGCTTGGGGCCCGCGTTCTCGGTGTCGTAGAAGCCGCTCACGAGATCCATCAGGGACCCCTCGGGCGAGTACGTGAACCACGCCCGCTGCGCCGCGACCGACCCGGACGAGTAGACGTAGAGCCGCACCCCGTCCGCCGCCCAGCCCCGCAGCACGTCGATCACCTCGGGGTAGAAATGCGAGACGAGCTCGCCCCGCGCGAAGCCCTCCGCCCAGAGGATGCCCTGAAGCGTCTTCAGGGGCGTCGCCTTGCGGTCGGCGTCCACCCACTCGCCCAGGATCTTCTCCACCCGCGCGGCATCCGCGTCCGGCTCACCGGCGAGCTCCCGCACCTGCGCGACCGCCCGCGCCACCTCCGGCTCGTCGCCCCGCGCGGCGAGCAGCGCACCGAAACGCTCGCGCGCGTAGGGATACAGCACGTCCACCACGAACCCCGTGGCGCTCGTGGTGCCCTCGATGTCGAGCACCGCGGCGTCCACGGAACCCGCGTCGAAAGAGACACTCACGCGGCGTATCCCGCGTGGATCGCGTCGAAGTCCGGGAAGCGGTCCGCGATCGGGCTGCCCGTGAACGTGCCGATCCAGCCGTCCTCCTCGTGGAAGAAGCGGATGGCCGTGAAGGCGGGAGACGTGCCCATGTCGAACCAGTGCGTCGTGCCGCGCGGCACCCCGAGCAGATCGCCCTTCTCGCAGTAGACCGCGTGCACTTCGCCGGCCACGTGCAGATAGAAGATCCCGGCGCCCGCGACGAAGAACCGCACCTCGTCATCGTCGTCGTGCGTGTGCTCGGCGAGGAACTTCTGCCGGGCCGCCTTCGCCTTCTGGGGCCACGCGGGGTCGTCGCTGGGGTGCAGCGCGACCACGTCGACCGTCTGGAAGCCCTCTTCGGCGTTGAGCTTGTCGATCTCCGTGCGGTACGCGGCGAAGACGGTGTCACTGTCCGCGTCGGCCGGCACGTCCTCGCGCACCGGCCACTGCTCGTAGCGCACGCCGACCGGGGCGAGCGCGGCGGCGATCTCGACGGGGTCCGCGGTGCGGCGTATGACGGTCTCGGGGCCGGACTCCGGCCAGGTCGTCAGGAGAGTCATGGCTCGCTCCAGAAGGGGACACAGTGGGTACGGGGGGATGGTAACTCGCAGGTCAGCCGACGTCAGCCGCGCTCACGCGGTGTCCCACAGCGTGGACGGCGCGGCCCTGCGGACCACCGGCGCGACCTCCTCGGCGAACCGCTGGAGCGTCTCGGTCTGCTCGCCGCGCTCCAGGCCGAAGCCGTCCACGGTGACGGACTGGAGGTCGTGCCCGTACACCTCGTGGTAGCCGAGGATCTTGTCGATGATCTGCTGCGGGGAGCCGATGAGCTGCGGCCCGTCCGCGATCGCGTCCTCGATGGTGCGAAAGGGCGTGTTGTAGCCCGCTTTGCCCTCCAGGTGCGGCTTGAAGCTCTGGCGCACCTTCGCCTCGTACAGGTCGCGGTAGCGCGCGATGGCCTGCTCCGCCGAGTCCGCGATGAGCAGCCCGCCCGAGCCCGCCGCGACCCTGGCCCGCGATGGATCGTGCCCGTACGCCTCGAACCGCTCCCGGTAGTGCGCGATCAGCTTCGCGTACGCGGTGCGCGGCTGGACGGCGTTGGCGGTGAAGAGCGGGTCCCCGTGCCTGGCCGCCAGATCGGGGGAGTTGAGGGAGGTGGCCGAGCCGTGCCAGATGCGCGGCACGCCCGCGTAGGGACGCGGCACCGTCGTCACGTCCTTCAGCGCGGGTCTGAACTCGCCCTCCCAGTCGACGTTCTGCTCGCTCCACAGGCGGCGCAGCAGCTCGTACTTCTCCTTCTGGAGATCCCACTGCCGCTCCTCGTCGAGGCCGAAGAGGTCGAAGTGGCCTGCCTCCGCGCCCTTGCCGATCACCAACTCGATGCGGCCGCGCGAGATCTGATCGAGCGTCGCGTAGTCCTCGGCGACCCGCACCGGGTCGAGGATCGCCACGACGGTGACGCCCGTGAGCAGCTTGATCCGGGTGGTCCGAGCGGCGAGCGCGCCGAGTACGACGGTGGGGCTGGACGAGAGGAAGGCGCCCGCGTGCCGCTCGCCCACGGCGTAGGCGTCGTAGCCGAGCCGCTCGGCGGCCACGCCGACCTCGATCACGTCGGCCAACCGGTCGGCGGAGGAGGGAAGTTGTCCGGTCAGGGGGTGCGGGGCATGACCGATGATGGAGAGGACCTGGAACTTCATGGATTCACTCTCCCCGCGGCCTGTTGCACGCGTATGTACGCGGCATGGCGGCCACGGTGGGCCCCGGACATGCCGAAGGGCGGCTCCCATGGGGGAGGAGCCGCCCTTCGGTTCCTGCCGGCCTACTTGCCGTCCAGCACGTCCTGGACCTTGGCGCGGACGTCGTCCGTGGCCAGGCCGCGGATCGTCAGCGTCGTACGGCGGCGCAGGACGTCGTCCGCCGTCTCGGCCCATTCGTTGTCACGGGCGTAGACGACCTGGGCCCAGATCTCCGGGGCGTCCGGCGAGACGCGCTCGGCGAGCTCCGGGTTCTCGTTCGCCAGGCGGGCGATGTCGAAGGAGAGCGAGCCGTAGTGCGTCGCCAGGTGCTTGGCCGTGTCGGCGGCCATGCGCGGGCCGGGTGCCGGGCCGTCGACGAGGAGGCGGTGTGCGACCGCGCGCGGGTTGGCGATGCCGGGCAGCGGCAGGCGCTTCTGGAGCTGGGAGATCGGCTCGTAGTCGTCGCCGAGCGGGTGGCCCGGCAGCGACTCCAGCTTCTTCATCACCGTACGGCCGATGTGGCGGAACGTCGTCCACTTGCCGCCCGCGACGGAGAGCATGCCGGCCGTGCCCTCGGTGACGACCGTCTCGCGCTTGGCCTTCGAGGTGTCGCCGGGGCCGCCGGGCAGCACACGC
Organism: Streptomyces sp. NPDC059900; assembly: GCF_050270335.1. Taxonomy (NCBI): domain Bacteria; kingdom Bacillati; phylum Actinomycetota; class Actinomycetes; order Kitasatosporales; family Streptomycetaceae; genus Streptomyces; species Streptomyces sp. NPDC059900. Next base: position 2,635 of record NZ_JBNNJZ010000463.1, on the reverse strand, counting down.
AGACCCGCGAAGGAGTACGTGATCAGATCGCGGGACAGCTGCTGGTCGCGGATGGAGAACGCGGCCTCGTCCAGGATCTGCGCGGTGTCGGCCTCGGTGACGCTCACGTCCGCCGGGTCGCCCTCGAACTCCTCGTCCGTGGTGCCGAGCAGGAGCATGTCCTCCCACGGCAGGGCGAACGTGATGCGGTACTTGTCGATCGGCGTGGCGAGCGCGGCCTTCCAGGGGGCGGTGCGCTTGAGGACCAGGTGCGCGCCCTTGGAGAGGCGGATGGAGGGGGCCGCGTCCGGGTTCTCCATCTTGCGCAGGTGGTCGACCCACGGGCCGGTCGCGTTCAGCACGAGGCGGGCGTTGACGCCGAACTCGGTGCCGTCCATGCGGTCCTTGAGCTCCGCGCCCGTGACCCGGCCCTTGGTGAAGCGCAGGCCGGTGACCTCGGCGTGGTTGAGGACGGCGGCACCGGCCTCGACGGCCGCGCGGACCGTCATCAGGGCCATGCGGGAGTCGTTCATCTGGTCGTCGCCGTAGACGGCGACGGCCTTGAGGTTGTCCGTGCGCAGCTCCGGCACGTCCTGCGCGGCCTTCGAGGGGCTGAGCAGGTGGCCGACGCCGTCGCCGAAGGCGGAAAGCGCGCTGTAGGCGAAGACGCCCGCGCCCAGCTTGGCGGCGCCGTGCGGGCCGCCCTTGTAGACGGGCAGGTAGAAGGTGAGCGGGTTCGCCAGGTGGGGGGCCACCTGGCGGGACACCGCGCGACGCTCGAAGTGGTTCTCCGCCACCAGCTTCACCGCGCCGGTCTGCAGGTAGCGCAGACCGCCGTGGAGAAGCTTGGAGGAGGCGGAGGAGGTGGCGCCGGCGAAGTCACCGGCGTCCACCAGGGCCACCCGCAGTCCCGACTGCGCGGCATGCCAGGCGGTGGAGATGCCCAGGATTCCGCCACCGATCACCAGGAGGTCGTACGTCGCCTTGGAAAGCTGCTCCCGGGTCTCGGCGCGGCTCGGGTTGGAACCGGCAGCCGGATGCGTCCCGAGGGCAGGGACGCTCTGCAGGGTGGTCATGTTGATTTACTCCTCGCCACTTTCGTCGAGCCAGCCCATGGAACGCTCTACGGCCTTGAGCCAGCTCTTGTACTCACGGGCGCGGGTGTCCGCGTCCATGCGGGGGGTCCACTCCGCCGCCCGGCGCCAGTTGGCGCGCAGCTCGTCGGTGCCGGACCAGAAGCCGACGGCGAGACCGGCGGCGTAGGCGGCGCCGAGGCAGGTCGTCTCGGCCACCATCGGGCGCACCACCGGCGCGTCGAGGAAGTTCGAGAGCGTCTGCATCAGCAGGTTGTTGGAGGTCATGCCGCCGTCGACCTTGAGGGCCGTGAGCTCGACGCCGGAGTCCTTCGTCATGGCGTCGGTGATCTCACGGGTCTGCCAGGCCGTGGCCTCCAGGACGGCGCGCGCGATGTGCGCCTTGGTGACGTACCGGGTGAGACCGGTGATCACACCGCGGGCGTCGGAACGCCAGTACGGGGCGAAGAGGCCGGAGAAGGCCGGTACGAAGTAGGCGCCGCCGTTGTCCTCGACCGACGACGCGAGCGTCTCGATCTCGGCGGCGGAGTTGATCAGGCCCATCTGGTCGCGCATCCACTGCACGAGCGAGCCGGTGACGGCGATGGAACCCTCGAGGGCGTAGACCGGCTTCTGGTCGCCGATCTGGTAGCCGACGGTGGTCAGCAGGCCCGAGTAGGAGTTGATGGCCGACTCACCGGTGTTCATCAGCATGAAGGTGCCGGTGCCGTACGTGGACTTGGCCTCGCCCTTGGCGAAACAGGTCTGTCCGAACAGGGCGGCCTGCTGGTCGCCGAGCGCGGAGGCGACGGGGGTGCCGGGCAGGATGTCGCCGAGCTTGCCGCCGGTGACCTCGCCGTAGACCTCGGCGGAGGAGCGGATCTCGGGGAGCATCGCCATCGGGACGCCGATGGACTCGGCGATCGACTCGTCCCACTGCATGGTGTGCAGGTTCATCAGCAGGGTGCGCGAGGCGTTGGTGACGTCGGTGACGTGCTTGCCGCCGTTGACACCGCCCGTCAGGTTCCAGATGACCCAGGAGTCCATGGTGCCGAAGAGGATGTCGCCCGCCTCGGCGCGCTCGCGCAGGCCGTCGACGTTGTCGAGCAGCCAGCGGGCCTTGGGACCGGCGAAGTAGCTGGCGAGCGGCAGGCCCGTCTGGCGGCGGAAGCGGTCCTGGCCGACGTTGCGGCCGAGCTCCTTGCACAGGGCGTCGGTACGGGTGTCCTGCCAGACGATGGCGTTGTGCACCGGCTCGCCGGTGTTCTTGTCCCAGAGCAGCGTGGTCTCACGCTGGTTGGTGATGCCGATCGCCTTGATGTCCTCGTGGGTGATGCCGGCCTTGGAGATGGCGCCGGCGACGACCTCCTGGACGTTCGTCCAGATCTCGCTCGCGTCGTGCTCGACCCAGCCCGGCTTCGGGAAGATCTGCTCGTGCTCCTTCTGGTCGACCGAGACGATCCGGCCGTCCTTGTCGAAGACGATGCAGCGGCTCGACGTGGTGCCCTGGTCGATGGCCGCGATGAAGGGGCCTGCGGTGTGTGCGTCGGTGCTCACGGTGTTCTCTCCTGCTCTTCTTTGCC
>NZ_JBNNJZ010000462.1:0-6575 GCF_050270335.1 Streptomyces sp. NPDC059900 | reverse complement strand
CCTGCATACTGTGGACTGGCCATCTTCGACGATCCCGGGGTCTCTATGCCGGTCCCCCAAGTCAATCCGCTTGCAGGGCGGCACGGCCACAAACGTGCCGTCCGATTTCGACGGCCCGCAGGAGGACATGCCGCAGGACGTGGGCGCCTTCGTCGAGAAGATCGCTTATGGCGACATCACCGGCGACGGCCATGACGAAGCAGCATTACCTGTCCTGTGTGCGAACCACAATTCGACGGCCGCTGGCCAAAGGGCCATGGGTGTCATGATCTTCGACGGTTCAACTGGCCGGTTGGCTTTGATCGGGACACTCACAAGCCGCCGGCCTCGTCTCGGAGAACCGCCCAACTTCCTGGAGGTCAAAGATATGGGTCCGGGGAAAGTGACCGTCGGCGACACCTATTATCAGCAAGGTGACGCCAACTGCTGCCCGTCCGGGCACGCCACAGAAAGCTGGACCTACCGTAACGGCAAGCTAATACTCCAGCCGTAGATCGTGATCTTCATGAGTGGGTGGCCGCTTGCCGCCGGTAGTGGCAGGCGCGGGCGCGGGCCTGGTGGCGGCGTCGCCAGTGCGACCAGCGGAGTCGGTGCGTGAGGTCGTGGGCCCGGCTGGTCAGGGTAGTGAACAGCCGCTGGATCTCGTTGCAGGTCAGGGGGATCAGGTCGTCGGCGGCGGGGCCGCAGCGTTCGGCAGCCGCGGTGACGGCGAGGAAGGCGTGGGCGAGCATCGCGAGGGTGACCCAGCGGTGCCAGGAGGTCCAGCGGCGGACCTGGTGTTCGTCCAGGCCGGCCAGGCCCTTGCCGGCCTGGAAGGTCTCCTCGATCGTCCATCGTCGTCCGGCCACCCGGATCAGGTCGGACAGCGGGACGGGGTGGGGTGAGAAACAGCGGTAGAAGGCAAGTTCGCCGGTTCGCCGGTTGCGGCGGGCCAGTAGCCACCAGTGCCCGAGCCGGTCGGCGGGGCCTTGGATGTCGGCCTGGGCCCAGTCGTAGTACCGCTCGCCCTTGGCGCCCTCTCCGACCGAGCGCCGCTGCCAGGCCCGCTTCGGGATCTTCGCCGCGATGACCTTGGCCGGGAACTTCCCCGCCGCCATGATGACTTGGTGGGTGCTGGAGACCGCCAGGACGTAGCCGGTCCGGCGTTCTTCGAGGTCGGCCCGCAGGTGCGGATTGTCGCCGTAGACCTCGTCGCCCGCCACCCAGCGGGCGTGCCCGTGTCCAGCGCCCGGCCGATCATTCGGGCTGCCAGGACCGGCTTCGTTGCGAAGGCGAGGTCGTCGGGAATGCCGGCGGCCCGGCAGCGGTCGGGATCGTCGGTCCATGAGCGTGGCACGTACAGGGCGCGGTCGATCGCGGCGTGCCCACGGTCGGTGGAGTAGACGAGGTAGACGGCGACCTGGGAGTTCTCGATCCGGCCCGCCGTGCCGGTGTACTGGCGCTGGACACCGACCGTGGCGGTGCCCTTCTTCAGGTCGCCGGTCTCGTCGACCACCAGCACGGCCCCGTCGTCGGCCAGGTGCTCGACCACGTAGGCGCGCAGGTCATCGCGGACCGCGTCGGCGTCCCATTTCGCGCGGTGCAACAGGTGCTGCATGCCGTCCGGGGTGGCATCGCCCGCGTGTTCGGCCAGGGTCCAGCAGTTCTTCCTCGGCAGGTCGGACAGCAGGCCCAGGACCAATGCCGTTGCACGGCGGCGCGGTTCGACCCGGGCGAACCGTCCCGCGATACGGCCCGTCAGCTGATCGAACATCGACCGCCATCGGGCAGGCACTACGCCGTGGCCCGTGGCCACCGCCTGATCTTCCTTTGTCGACACAACTCATGGTGATCAACGGTGGCTGTCTTCGTCTGCAGACCGGCCCTACCCGACACGATCAAGGCCAGCTTCAGTCCGCACCTTGGGACTTCCACGTGAAGGCATCTGCGGTCCGCCTGGCCAACGATCCGGTCTGCCAGGATTCCGTGATGTCGGTCCAGTCACGGAGGTATGCGCTGCGGGCACCGTGTTCCGCCTCTTGGTCGTAGAAGAGGTCGAACCTGTAGACCCTGCCCTCGCCGGAGATGACTTGGCCCTCTTCGTGACTGAGGCTCTCCTGCAAGAGGTCAACGACGACCGTCACATCGGGATCAAGCCCCTGAGCCCGCAGGAGCTCCCGCAACCGGGCCCAGAGATCAATGGTGCTGGTCCGCAGAAGTCCTGTGTACTGAACGACGATGCTTGAGATCACGAACTCAGTCTTCCAGACAGCACTGCGCAAGCAGCATGGACGATGCCACCCGTGCATGGCGACGATCCGTCAGTCGTGTCAACGGCACCGAGCCCGTGCCTGCATCAGCCATCACCGGCGACAAGCCGCGCAACAACCGTGATCAAGATCTACGGCTGGAGTACTAACTCCTGAGGCTCCCACGGCCAGCTGAGGCCTGGGAGATGCGACCCGACTGCCTTGGGCCTCTCACGGGGGGCCGGGGACGATCCAGGGAGGACGCTGCCGAGCAGTCAGATACGGACCCGGCGTGGCCGTAGACAAGAGCCCTCAGCTCCAAAGCGCCTGAGTTGAGTCGGCCCGCTCCCGAAAGGCCGTCGCGAGCCGTTCGCCGACATCGGCCTGTCGGCCATCGCCCCCATCTGCATCGCCAGGGTCGCCGTCACAGCCCTGCCGGGATGGGCGCGCCGGACAGGTATACGAGCTGGCCGGGCCCGCCCTCAGCGCGTTCCGCCCGCGGGACCGAGACGATTGTCGACGTTCGCTGAGCCGATCCGGGGCTGGCGGTCTCCTCGGCGCGGTGGCCATCGGTCGCGCGCTCGTCGCGTGGGCCTGGCCTGGCATCTGCTATACGCAAGTATCTTTCTTGCGCACGGACTTGAAGGCCATAGGGTGGGAGTTGTCCATGTCGGGGCACGGATCGGGGAGCTGTGGAGCCGGAGATTGCCGCTTTGGCAAGTAGCGCAGGAACTACCGTAGTTACTTTGATGGCCACTGATGCCTGGCAGCGCATGCGTGAGGGGATGGCTTCTCTCTGGCGTCGCGGACACGAGGAGCGTGCCGAGGCAGTCGTGGCGGATCTCGATGCCACCCGCGAGGATCTCCTGGCTGCGCTGGCGGCAGGTGACACGGACGTCGAGGCTGAGCTTCGGAGCGAGTGGCGGGGCCGGATCCGACGCCTGCTCACGAATCGACCGGAAGTAGCCGAGGATCTGCGCAGGCTGCTGGACGAGTTCGGCCCACGCGAAAGCACCGCCGCGCCCATATCACAGCATGCGACTGCATCCGGCCGCGCCAGGGTCTACCAGGCAGGGCGCGACCAGCACATCTCCGAACGATGAGTGGAGAGATACAGGGCCGTGCCGACAGCGGCGGCCGGGTCTACCAGGCTTCGGGCGATCAATACATCGTCGAGCACCACCATCACAGCGACGCGGGCTCGATTGCCTGGGAGAGTGTCGCATCGGTCCGCCAGCCGACGGGCGGCCGGGCGCCGGTGGTCCTCCGAGACCGAACCGAGCTGATGGAACACCTTCGGCCAGCGGTGGCGCCGGAGGCAAGCAATCAGATCTATGTCCTTCACGGCATGGGTGGCTGCGGCAAGACCGCGGTCGCCCGCACTCCGTTCGAGGACGCCACAGCCGATGGCAACCGCATCGGTCTGTGGGTCAATGCTGCCGATCGGACCAGCCTCCGCAGTGGCATGCTTGCAGTGGCTGCCGATCGGGGCGCGGCAGAAGGAGAGTTGATCGCGGCCCGGAACGGGTTACGGGCACCAGCGGACCTTGTGTGGGACCGACTCGGTTCGTCCGACCGTCCCTGGCTGCTGGTACTCGACAACGCTGACGACCCAGAGATCCTGCAAGAGGGTGGCTGGTTGCGCGCCAGCCCGCGCGGCACAGTCCTGGTCACCACTCGTCGAGCCGCAGCCCGATGGTGGTCGCACGCCGAGTTGCACCATGTCGGTGTGCTGCCGCAGGAGGCCGCCGCGCAGGTGTTGTGCGACCTCGCCCCGGAGTCGGGGACGATGGCGGAGGCAGCCGAAATCGCAGATCGGCTGGGGCGGCTCCCCCTGGCGCTGACCCTGGCAGGAGGCTTCCTCTCCCACCAGGTGATCGACCCCTGGTCGATGGCGGAGTATGGCCACCACCTCGGCGACCGTGGCGGTGCGGAGTTCATCGATCAAGGGGCGAGCGCCCTGGGCCGTGAGGATGCCCGGCATTTGATCACCCGGACTTGGCAGTTGTCCCTTGACGCGCTCGCCGGCCGAGGTCTGGAGGAGTCAACGGCGCTGCTCCGGCTGCTGGCCTGCTACGGTTCCGACCCCCTGCCGCTCACGATCTTGAACAGCCCGCAGATCAACAATGTTGTCCCTCGAACACGGGCCGATGCGGCCCTGCGGGGACTGCTCGATCAGTCCCTGACGGCGATGGTCGACCCAGGCGTGCGCTGTCTCCAGTCCCACGCGGTACTGCTTGCGAGTGTGATGGCCAGCACGCCGGGCGAGCAGATCACAGAGTTCACGGGCACCGCAGCCCGGTTGCTTGCTGCCGCTGTACCGGCTATTCCCCAGCGTGGTCCGCAGGATCTGCGGCTGAGCCTTCTCGCACCCCATACCGTCGCCTTGCTGCGCAACAGCTCTGAGACGTCCGTGGTGGTTGAGGTTCTCGAGGTTGCGGTACGACTGGCCTGCGCCCTTCACCGCACCGGCGATTACTTGTCCGCATGGGAGCTGGCCTCGGCTGCGGTGGCCGCAGCCGAACCCCGCCTCGGTCGGGCACACCGGCTGGTGCTGTCTGCGCACTCAAGGATTGGCAGGGCACTCTTCCGCCTCGGTAGATTCGAAGAATCCGAGGCCGTTCTCCGTCGCGTGCTAGCGGAGAGGGAAGGGCTCTTCGGGCCGGATGATCCCGATACTCTGGACAGCTGCTTCGGAATCAATTACCCGCTGCAAGAGCTCGGGCGCGTGGCGGAAGGCGTCGCCTTGCTCCAGCGAGCCGCGGACGGACGAAAGAGGGTTCTCGGGCGAGAGCACCCTTTGACGCTGCAGGCCCACGCTCTTCTGATCGAGTTCTTGCCTGTTGCCGAGCTCGCGCTGGAGATCGACGGTGCGGTGATGCCGCTTCCGCAGGAGTGTGCCCTTCACTTGGGATCGGACCACGCCGTCTCCCTGGGGGCGCGGCTGAGCTATGCCTACGCCCTGTTCCGGCTGGATCGCTTCGAAGGAGCCGTCGAGGAAGCTGGCCGAGTCTTCGCGGACTACGACCGCCGCCACGGCCCTGACTACGCACTGACACTGGCGGCACAGCAGGTGTACGCGCGAGCTCGGGCCGCGCTGGGGGATGTCAACTCGGCGGTTGAAATGCTGGCGGTGGTAGTCCGCAGGCGCGAACAGAGCCTGGGTGCACAGCATCCCTTCACGGCCCAGGCCCGGGAACACCTGGAGGAGTTCCGGGCCCAAGCAGCTGCTCGACTCGCTGACTGACAACCGGGGCCGTCTGCGTCCGCTGCGTGAGAGTGTGACGGACGCCCTGGCCTGGCCGACGAGCCGTGGACGTCGGGAGAGGTCTGCGTCCTCGCAACTCCAAGGTGTTCCGGCACCTCAAAGCCTGCGGAGAACCGGCCTCGGACGCCTCAGGCGCACCTGTACCGTCGCTGTCTGTCTCGTCGTTCGTTCTATGGGCAGTGCTCCTCGTGGGCCCTCTGCGGGCATGGGGCAGGAACCGGTAGCCGCCGCGACGATCAGGAACGTATGACAGTGGAGCAGAACGAACAGCAGGCACCCGTTTCGGATTCTGCGTCGGTGCCCGCAGGCCGGCGGAGTTACGGCTCCTGCCTGGCGGTGGTGGGGGTCATGGGGTGCTTCGTCGGTGTCCCTGCGGTCGGCGGCGGGCTCTGGGGCCGGGGCGTCTGGCGCTGGGCCGGCGCTTCTTGGCCCGGCGGGGTCTACAGTCTCGCCGTGCTGATGGGCCTGGCCGTACCGTGTCTGCTCTTGCTGATGTTCGCCTCGCTGACCTCCCTTGACTGGCAGCGCTACAGGGCCCGGTCGTTCGCCTGGACAGCCGCCGCATGCGCCGGTTTCGCCGCGCTGGTTGTTGTGGGTGGGGCAGCAGTGGAGACCTCGCCCTTCGGCGGAGGCCGGCGGGGCTCGCCGGGCGGGACCGACACCTCACGGGAGTATCCGGGCCTCTGGGCAGTCGGCGGCGGTGCCACGCTCTTGGGCATCGCCGTTCTCACGGTCTTGATTCTTGTGCGCGAAAAGACGCTGCGACGGTCCCGCAGTTGATCACACGCTGTCCGGTTTCCCTGGCAGCCGCCACGGTCGACGGGCGGCAAAAGCGGCTTGCCAAGGCCCGCTGATGGGCTTGTCTGCCCTGTGACTGCGCTGGCTTGCCCTGTTGAGAATTTGTCGACGGTTAGGGGTGTCATTCGAAGTCCGTCGGCAACATAGAAATCAACAGGTTCTGAAGTCGCCGTGCTGCAGGGTGAGTTCAGCGGCTCTGCTCAGTCCCAGTCGGACGGCGGTTGATCGATGTGCCCGCCTTTGTGGGGTGCAGTGATGTGGTCCTCGTCGCCGTCGGGCAG
>NZ_JBNNJZ010000461.1:0-6600 GCF_050270335.1 Streptomyces sp. NPDC059900 | reverse complement strand
CCATGAAGTCGTGGTTGGCCGGGTCGTAGGAGATGTTGCCGGTGCCGTCCTGCTTCTCGATCCCGCCGATCCGGTGCTCAAGACCCGGCGTGCCCGGAATCGCCCAGGGGCGGGCCAGGGTGTGCGGGTCGCGCTTGTAGGGCCAGAACGCCTCACTCCCGTCGTCCAGGACGTGGTTGGGTCCTTGCGGGAACTGCACCAGCATTTCGGGCAGTTCGTCGAGCTGGGGGATGCGCCAGGGCTCGGAGCCGTTGGCCAGATAACCGTCAGAGAGCAGGAAGACCGGGGTGCGGTAGGTGACCGCGATCCGGGCCGCCTCCAGCGCCGCGTCGAAGCAGTCCGCCGGCGTCTTCGCGGCCACGATCGGCACCGGCGCCTCGCCGTTGCGCCCGTACATGGCCTGCAAGAGATCGGCCTGCTCGGTCTTGGTCGGCAACCCGGTGCTCGGCCCGCCGCGCTGGATGTCCACGATCAGCAGCGGCAGCTCCAGCGAGACCGCGAGCCCAATGGTCTCCGACTTCAGCGCCACACCAGGACCGGAGTTGGAGGTGACGGCCAGCGATCCGCCGAACGCGGCGCCCAGGGCGGCGCCGATCGCGGCGATCTCGTCCTCGGCCTGGAAGGTCCGCACTCCGAAGTTCTTGTGCCGGGACAGCTCGTGCAGGATGTCGGAGGCCGGAGTGATCGGATACGAGCCCAGGAACAGCGGCAGTCCCGTCTGCCGTCCCGCCGCGATCAGCCCGTACGACAGCGCCAGATTCCCCGAGATGTTGCGGTACCTGCCCGCCGGGAACGCCTGCGCGGCAGGCGCGACCTCGTAGGAGACCGCGAAATCCTCCGTCGTCTCCCCGAAATTCCAGCCCGCACGGAACGCCGCGATGTTCGCCTCCGCGATATCGGGCTTCTTGGCGAACTTCGTCCGCAAGAACCGCTCCGTGCCCTCGGTCGGCCGGTGATACATCCACGACAGCAGCCCCAGCACGAACATGTTCTTGCACCGGTCGGCGTCCTTGCGTGAAAGTCCGTGGGACTTCAGCGCCTCGACCGTGAGGGTCGTCAGCGGAACGGGATGCACTCGATAGGCATCAAGTGCGTTGTCGTCCAGGGGATTTGCGGAGTACCCGACCTTCTGAAGTGCCCGTGAAGTGAACTCGTCGGTGTTCACGATGATCTCCGCACCGCGCGGCACGTCGGCGATGTTCGCCTTCAGCGCGGCCGGGTTCATCGCGACAAGGACGTCCGGCGCGTCGCCCGGCGTGAGGATGTCGTGGTCGGCGAAGTGCAGCTGGAAACTGGAGACTCCGAGCAACGTCCCTGCGGGGGCGCGGATTTCGGCGGGGAAATTCGGCAGCGTCGACAGATCATTGCCGAAGGACGCCGTCTCGGAGGTGAACCGGTCGCCGGTGAGCTGCATGCCGTCACCCGAGTCACCCGCGAAGCGGATGATCACCCGGTTCAGACGACGGACATCCTTGCTCCCGGAGGGTGGGGTCTCGTTGCTCTCCACTGTATGAACGGCCACCGGCCGTCCCCCTTCCCGTAGACGTGGACGCAGTGGGCTGACTGTCGCCGAACGTAGGGAGTGGCCCTTGCGACCGGGCAAAGCGGCAAGCGGACGGGGGAGATCCGGGATGCGGCGGAACTTGCCGATCACCTATGAGATCTTCATGTGCGAGCCATGAAACCGTGGCTTTCGGCGCGCTGCCGGGCTGCCGGATACTCGGGCCGACCACGCATCGGAAGGGAGCGCGCCATGCCGGATCCTGTCGGTCGGCAGCCGCTGCACCTGTGGTCGCTGAGCGAGGACGTCGTCGTGGAGACCACTGACGACGCGGTGGTGCTCACCGGCCGGTTTGGCACGGAGGAGCTCATCGACCCCGACCCGGTCGTCCGCGAGGCGCTGCGCCGCATGGAGCTCGGCCCCGTGCTGCCCGCCAACGTCCGGGCGAACCCTGAGGGCAGCATCTGCCTGGTGCTCCTGCCCACGCTGAGCCGGCTCTCCCACCTGACGGTGCGCACCCTGGGCCTCGACGACCTGAAGGGGCCGCTCCTCTCGGTGTCTCCCGAGTCCCGGCTCGCGACGTTCTCTCCCGACGAACTCGAAGCCGCGGACGAGATACGGCTGCCGCGGGACGTCAGGGTGACGCTGGACGCCGCGGGGGTCGCGCTGGAGTCGGCCGCCTCACTGCACCGGGTGGTGCTGCACCGCCCGGAGGCGGTCTGGGTGGTCGGCATGCTCGCCTGGCCCGTCACCCCGGACGCCGCCACGGAGGCCCTGCCGCTGCACCCCGAGGTGACGGACGGCATCCTGCGCTACCTGGTGGCGGCGGGCATGGCGAAGCCGGTGCATCCGCCGGCCCCGGATGCGGATGCGGACTCCTAGTACAACCACCCTGAGTCGCGGGCGATGCGGATCGCGTCGACGCGGTTGCGGGCGTTGAGCTTGGAGACGACCGTCGTCAGGTAGTTGCGGACCGTGCCGGTCGTCAGATGCATCCGGGAGGCGATCTCGGGCGCCTCCGCCCCCTGCGAGGCCAGCTTGAGCACCTCGTTCTCCCGCTCCGTCAGCGGGTTCTCGGCCCCGCCCCAGGCGGCGAGCGCCAGCTGCGCGTCGACGGCACGCTGGCCCGCGGCGACACGTCGCACCGCCTCCGCAAGCTCCTTGGGCGGGGCGTCCTTGAGGAGATAGCCGGACACATGCGCGGCCAGTGCCCGGCGCAGCGTGCCGGGGCGGCCCAGGCTGGTGAGAATGAGCGTGCGGCACTCCGGCATCCGCTCCCGCAGGTGGGTCGCGGCCGTCAGGCCGTCGAGGCCCGGCAGGTCGATGTCGATCACCGCCACATCGGGCTTCGTCTCGAGGGCCTTGGCGACGATCTCGTCCCCCCGCTCGACTTCGGCCACCACATCGAGATCGGCTTCGAGATTGAGCAGCGCGACCAGCGCGCCGCGGACCATGTGCATGTCCTCAGCCAGCAGTATCCGAATCACGGCCCCCCCGTAATCAGCGAATTCCGGCCGGATTCTACCAACTGGGTGGTCAGATCCGACTAGGCGGTGCAGCCCCGAGCGGTCAACTGCCGGGAAAAGATGGCCTGTCGGGCTACTCCTGCTCGGCGGGGACCACGACCCGCAGGCGGAACCGGGTCCCGTCGACCCGCCCGGCCTTCACCTCTCCGCCGATCGCCCGCACCCGCGCCTCCAGGTTCATCAGGCCGCTGCCGCCGTGCACGGAGTGCTCGTGATGATCCGGGGCGGCTCCGTCGTTAGCGACCAACAGATGTACGTTGCCGTCGAGTTGGATGGCCTCGATGTTGCAGTTGTCCGCCTTGCTGTGCCTGAGCACATTCGTCACCGCTTCCCTGAGGACCGCCGCGAGGACCGAGGACGTCTGCGTGCTCACGCTGCCGAGCGAGACCCGTACCGTCGTGCCGATGTCGGCCGCGCTCAGCACCGATCGTGCCGAACTGACCTCCTGTTCAAGGGACATGTCCTGAAACCCTCTGGCCACTCGACGCACGTCCGCCAGCGCGTCGCGCGCCACGGACAGGACGTCCTGGACCTCCTCCCTGGCGCGCTGCGGATGCTGCGGTATGAGCCGGTGGATCAGCTCGCTCTTCAGCGTGATGGCGGAGAGACTGAAGCCGAGCAGATCGTGCAAGTCCCGTGCGAAGCGCAGCCGTTCCTCGGTCACGGCCATGTGGGTCAGCTCGTCGCGTGCCGAGTGCACCTCCTTGACCAGCTCGCTCAGCCGGGAGAGCCCGTAGGTGACCAGGCCGGTCAGGAGCGTCGACTGGCAGAGGTACACGACGACGAGGACCGACCTGCCCTCCAGGGCCGCGGGCACCGAGAGGCTCGCCCCGACCACGCCGTACAGGCTCCATCCGACACGCGCGGGCAGCAGGAGCAGCAGTGACCCGGCGAGGAACCCCGCCATCGCGCCCCACTCGGCCTGGAAGACGAAGAACGGCAGGTAGGTCAGGAGGGCCTGCGCGGTCAGGGTGAGGCAGCGCTGCCACAGCGGCGCCCGGTTGGCACCGGGCGCCGAGTGTCTGAGCTGGAGGGCGAGAATGGCCGCGAGCGACACCAGCGCGATGACCTGCTGATACCCCGCCATGTCCGCGCCCAGGAGGTTGAGCAGGGTGACGACGGTGTAGCTGAGCAGTGCCATCACCAGGATGACGTGGGCCACCCGGGGAGCGGGCAGGTCCCGGCTGCGTCTCTCCGGCGGTGGCGTCCCCGGCTCCCCGCCGGGTCTGTGGCGCTCCCCGCTGTCGCCGTCGCGCTCTGCGTTGCTGCTGTCAGCGATGTCTAACCGTGCTTGGTTGTCCACCGTTCGCGACCTCTTCTCGCAACTGTGCGCGGTTGTCTGCGGATGATATGTGAAGGCCATGACAACCGCGTAAGAGTCCGCATGAGTACTCAAAAGTCGCTTTACAAGGCGGAGTTCGCCGACAGGGGCTCCGGTCGAAGCGTCCGGTCACACGAAGAGCGGCACGGGGTTCAACGCTTCGTACGACGTCGGTGCGCCGAGGCGGCCCAGGGCGACGGGAACGTCGAAGAGCCGTCCGGGAGCGAACCGTGCCCAGAAGTGACGCATCCCCGGCACCACTACCTTCACGACAGGAACTTCAAGGTCCGGCCTGCTCTGGTCGAGCACGAGAAGCTCCATCCCCCGGTCCCGTACCAACGCGGTGATGGCCGACACGTCGTCCAGCAGATCGGCGCGGTGGACGTAGTCCCAGCTCTCCGGCACGCGCGCGGGGAGCAGGCGATCGGGGCGCAGATAGGGCTGGTTGGCGATGGTGGCCCGGCGCCACCAGCCCAGCGGCTCGGGATCCGTGAGCGCGTAGCCGGTGCCGTCCGCCCGTGCGTCGCACACCGTGGGCAGCAACTGGCCGAGCTCCGACAGGGCCCTGCGCATCGCCACCCGGGGGTCGAAGTGCGCCCCGAACCCGAAGATCACGTCCTCGGCGGATTTGTCGGTGCGCCGGGACAGGGCGGCGAAGACCGGGATACCGAAGTCCGAGGTGAGGTCGAGCACCCAGACCTCGCGCCGCAGACGGGCGCAGGCCGTGCGGATCCGGTCGGCGTACGGCTCGGCGAACGCGTCGATGTCGACGGCCGGTTGCCGCGTGCGGTTGTACCACCACAGAGCCACCGCGTCCCGTTCGACCAGCTCCAGGAACCCCTGGACCAGGGCGTCTTCGCGGCTGCTGCCCGCCGCGTTGCCGTTGGAGTCGGCGTACAGGCCGTCCTCGGTCGGCTCGCCGTGGGTGAAGTAGAGCATCGAGGTGGGCAGCAGCCGCCGGGCACCCGAGGTCAGCGACCACACGGGTGTCCACTCCGTCGGCCGGTCGTCGGCGAAGGGCCGCGGCACGTACTGGAAGCTGGAGAACCGGGAGTTCCAGTGCTCGCGTTCGCGGAACTGCCGCTCGTCGTAGAGCTGGCAGGCGTACGGGTGCACGGCCTCGGCGCCGAGGCCCCGGTAGGTGTCGCGCACCACCGGCTCGTCGCCGTGCCGGGTGCCGCTGTAGCGCTCCACGGCCTCGCACAGGGCGCTGACCCGCGCCTCCGTCTCGGTGAGTCCTTTCCCGCCGCTCAGCGCGCGCAGCCCGGCCCGCAGTCCGCCGAGGGTGTGTGCGCTCATGGCCAGATTGGGCCCGGATATGCAGGAGTTGAGCCCTTCCGGGGTGCGCGGCGCGCGGCGGACCTCCTTCACGATCCCGGTCACCGGGTCGATGAGGTGGCCGTGCCTGGCCAGCATCTGCTCGGGGGTCAGCGCGCGGTGCCCGCCGCCCGCAGCCGTGGACGCCTTGGGGCGCGAGGCGGGGACGAAGGGCCGGTCGACCCACGCGGCCACGGTGCCCGGATCGCCGCAGACGGGGCACTGCGTGCGCCGGTCGACGCGGTGGCTGCGGCCCCGCATCCGGAGGGTGTCCCAGGTGTGGAGCTGTGCCTGGGAGTCGTCCCGGACCCCGGCGAGCCACTTCGCCGCCTCCAGGACAGCCAGGTTCAGGGCGATGGCGCGGCCCGCGTGCAGCGAGGCGGCGGGCCTGGCCGGCGGCCCCTCGATGCCCAGCGCGCGCCGCACCGGGCCCTCGGCGCGCCGGTGCCCGGAGAGCCGCGATCCCAGACAGCTCCAGCAGGGCCCGCCGTCCGGCCGGAAGAGCGGACCGACCCAGGGCTCGGCGCCACAGGCCCTGGCGATGAGCCACGGTGTGCCCTGGGCGCGGTGCGCGGTGTCCAGGTCGCGCAGGCGCGGCGCAAGGTAGTCGTCGCACAGTACGAGAGTGAGGTCCGCGGCGCCGCCCTCGGGAGCGAGGGCGACCCCGGAGGCCAGGCAGGCCGAGCGGACCGCTTCGGGATCGATGTCGTCGAGCACTTCGACGCGCAGCGACGCCCGCCGCAGCCGGGCGGCCGCCGCCCCGCCGTCGAGCCCGGCCAGATCCCAGTAGGCCTCGGCCGCGGCGCGTGGCGGTGGCGGCGCCCCGGGGGGGGGCCCCGGGCCCGGGGGGGGGGGGCGCTCGGGCCCACCGGGGGGGGGGGGGACGCGGGGCAAACGGGCAGGTGCGACGCCGGGCAAACGGGCAGGTGCGACGC